>NZ_JFAG01000001.1:0-244809 GCF_006408915.1 Bifidobacterium sp. UTCIF-1 | reverse complement strand
GCGCGAAACCGGCAAGCCGATGGTCACCGTGCTCATCAGCTCCAAGCCGCAGGTGCTGCCCGCCTCCATCGTGGGTGAGAACGGCGTGTTGGCCAAGCGTGTGAGCGACCCGTCCACCGGAACCGGCTCCATCCTGTGGGCCGCGAACCCCGGTATGAAGGGTGGTCAGGCCATTGCCGAGATCATTCTCGGTCTCACCAACCCGTCCGGCCGCATCCCGGTCACCTTCCCGCGTCACGCCGGTCAGCTGCCGGTCTACTACAACCAGGTCCGAGGACAGCACGGCGACCGCTACGCCGACCTCACCCAAGATCCGGCATTCGCGTTCGGCGAGGGTCTGAGCTACACGACGTTCGAGTACGGCGAACCCCGGATCATCGGCGGCGCGACCGACGAGGATGGCGCGTTTGCGGTGGGTGACACCGTGCACGCCGAGATCGACCTCACCAACACGGGCGACCGTGCGGGCACCGAGGTGGTACAGGCATACATCGGCGACATCGTCACCTCCTACAGCTGGACCGACCGCGAGCTCAAGGCCTTCCAGCGCGTGGACCTCGAGCCGGGCGAGACCAAGACCGTGGCCTTCGACATCCCGGTAGCCGACTGCACCATCGTGGACCCGGACGCCAACCGCATCGTCGAGCCCGGCGAATTCGAACTGCTCATCGGCCACTCGTCCCGCCGCGATGAGCTCAAGCGCACCACGTTCACCGTGGCGTGACGCCGCCGCTTCGCGTTCCCGTGATGTCCCTGAGGCTGCCCTGCTCTTGCTTGTTCCGGCAAGGCGGGGCCGCCTTTTGCGTATCCCATCTACCCTGATGAGTGTTCTGGGCATATGGCGATGATTTGGCGTGCAGGAGTAGCTTTTCTGGGCATATGACGACCAGTTATTCTGGGCATATCCATACCATGAAGCCGGTTCTGGGCATATGCGGTACATGAGGAGGGGAAAATCGTTTCCTCATGTACCGCATATGCCCAGAATGCGTTGTAGGGATTCGTATATGTACCGCATATGCCCAGAACCAGGGCCGCTACTGGTGCGGGCGCCGGCGGAAGCAGAACCGGCCTGTGCCCTACCGATACCCCTCCCACAAAGGCAGGGGCATGAGAACGTCTTCGCAATCCGCCCACATGGCGGCAAGGTCCTGGCCGGGGGAGCGCAGCCAGCGCAGCTGGAGGCCATCCATCATCGAGAAGCCGGCCTGCAGAAGATGCTCCACGTTCACGCCATCCGGCACGCGCCAGTTGATGTTGAGCGCGTTGGCCACGGTGTCGTGCTCGCGGCGGGCGAAATAGTCGTGCGCCGGATGCGCGGGGTCGAGCGCCTCGGCGCTCAGGGTGGAGAACATGTGCACCAGCGCCGGGCGTGTGGCATTCACCGCCACCACCTTGCGCCACATTTCGGCGATGAGCGGACGCGCCTCGGTGACCATCGTGGCCATGATGTCCACGGTCTGCTGGTCGTAGGTTTCGGTGAGCGCGAGGTCCAGCAATCCCTCCTTGCTGCCCACGTAATGCAGTACGCCGGCCTTGGTGAGTCCGACCTCGGTGGCGATGCGTTGCAGCGAGGTGCCGTAGTAGCCGAGTCTGCCGAAGGATTCGACGGTCGCCTCGATGATGGCGCTGCGGCGGTCGTCCGCCGACGCGGCGGGGGAGGGGGTGGGATCGTTCATGCGTTTCTCTTCTCCGCTCCCGAGCCCGGGAGCTGGTAACTGGTGCGGTTGCTGGTGCAGGCGGGGCGATGGGGCTTGCACAACGACTTCCGCACAGTGTATTGCTGCATCGTATCAAGCAAGATTATCTGCTACCTTACGGTCGGTTGGTAAGGATTCCAAATGATTTCGGTGTGTTGCGTCGTCAATTCTGATACTCTACCTACCAACCGGTTGGTCTAGGCGGTATTGCCTGATGGAATTCGCGGATGAACCTCACTGGGCAGCGGGATATCGAATCCCCGAGATTCGTTCCCTTGCCGACGTCCGGACCGAACCGCGCAAAACGACTGACATCGCACACGACTCAAGGAAAGAGGCATCAAGAGCGAAACCAACGCAACCCCGACCTACCCCTCCGTCAAGGATCTGACCCTCGAGGAGAAGGCGTCCCTGACCTCCGGCGGAGACGCCTGGCACCTGCAGAGCGTCGAGCACAAGGGCATCCCCGGCTACATGATCACCGACGGCCCCCACGGCCTGAGGAAATCCCTGGCCTCCAACACCAGCGAAACCGACCTCAACGACTCCGTGCCGGCCACCTGCTTCCCGCCGGCCGCAGGCCTCTCCAGCTCGTGGAACCCAGCGCTCATCCGCAAAGTCGGCGAGGTGATGGGCGAGGAGTGCGTGCAGGAGAAGGTCGCTGTGATCCTCGGCCCCGGCGTCAACATCAAGCGCAACCCGCTCGGTGGCCGCTGCTTCGAGTACTGGTCCGAGGACCCGTATCTGGCCGGCCATGAGGCGGTCGGCATCGTCGAGGGCGTGCAATCCAAGGGCGTGGGCACCTCGCTGAAGCACTTCGCCGCCAACAACCAGGAGACCGACCGCCTGCGCGTGGACGCCCGCATCAGCCAGCGGGCCCTACGCGAGATCTACCTGCCGGCCTTCGAGCACATCGTCAAGACCGCCCAGCCGTGGACCATCATGTGCTCCTACAACAGAATCAACGGTGTGCACTCCGCCCAGAACCACTGGCTGCTGACCGACGTGCTGCGCGACGAATGGGGCTTCAAGGGCATCGTCATGTCCGACTGGGGCGCCGACCACGACCGCGTGGCGTCCCTGAACGCCGGCCTGAACCTCGAAATGCCGCCGAGCTACACGGATGACCAGATTGTGTACGCCGCACGCGACGGCCGCATCGACCCAGCTCAGCTCGACCGCATGGCCCAGGGCATGATCGACCTGACCAACAAGGCCCGCGCCGCGATGAGCATCGACGGCTACCGTTTCGATGTGGACGCACATGACGAGGTGGCTCGCCAGGCCGCCGTGGAATCCATCGTCATGCTCAAGAACGAGGACGCGATCCTGCCGATTGACCCTGCCGGAGGCAAGAAGCTCGCCGTCATCGGAGAATTCGCGCGCACCCCGCGTTATCAGGGCGGCGGCTCCTCGCACATCACCCCCACCAAGATGACATCGTTCCTCGACGCTCTGGACGAGCGCGGCATCAAGGCTGACTTCGCCCCCGGCTTCACGCTCGACCTTGCCCCGGCCGACTCCGCGCTGACGCTCGAAGCCGTCGAAACCGCGCGCGACGCCGACGTGGTCCTCATGTTCCTCGGGCTTCCCGAGGAGGCCGAGTCCGAGGGCTTCGACCGCACGACGCTCGACATTCCCGCCAAGCAGATCGAACTGCTGCGTCAAGTGGCTGCGGAGAACCCGAACGTCGTCGTAGTGCTGTCCAACGGTTCTGTGGTAACCGTGCACCCGTGGGCCGATGCCTCCAAGTCGATCCTCGAATCCTGGCTGCTCGGACAGGCCGGCGGCCGCGCGCTCGCCGATGTGGTCTTCGGCGAGGCGAGTCCGTCCGGCAAACTCGCCCAGTCCATCCCGATGGACATCAACGACGACCCGAGCATGCTCAACTGGCCCGGCGAGGAAGGCCACGTCGACTACGGCGAAGGCGTGTTCGTCGGCTACCGCTATTACGACACCTATAACAAGGCCGTCGATTACCCGTTCGGCTACGGCTTGAGCTACGCGACGTTCGAGATCGGCGACGTGGCCGTGGCCAAGACCGGTGCCAACACCGCATCTGTGACCGCGACCGTGACCAACACGTCCGACACGCCCGCCGCCGAAACCGTTCAGGTCTACGTGGCGCCCGGCAAGGCCGACGTTGCCCGTCCGGTCCACGAGCTCAAGGGCTTCGAGAAGGTGTTCCTCGGAGCCGGCGAATCCAAGACCGTGACCATCGAGCTCAATGAGCGCGCCTTCGCCTACTGGTCCGAGAAGTACAACGACTGGCATGTCGAAGCTGGCGAATACACGGTGGAGGTCGGCGTCTCCAGCCGCGACATCGCCGCCAGCATCGCGGTGACGCTCGACGGTGACGGCAAGTCCATGCCGCTGAACGAATGGTCGACGTTCGGCGAATGGTCCGCCGACCCGGTCGGCGCCAAGGTGGTCGAGGCGGTGGGTGCCGCCGGCGAACGCGGCGATATGCCCAAGCTGCCGGACAACGACATGATGCGCCTGTTCCTCAATTCCATGCCGATCAACTCGCTGCCCACGCTGCTGGGCGAGTCCGGCAAGGACCTCACCGCCTTCATGCTCGACGAATACGCGGCGCTGACCAAGTAGCAGCAGTCCGGTCAGACGGTCCGTCGGCCTGACGTCGCGACATACCAAAGGGGAGTTCGCAGAACCACGGTTGTCACAGACAGCCATTGGGTTTCGCGCCATTGCGCGAAGCCCATCCGCCGTTCTGCGAACACCCCTTCGACGTATCGGCCGGCAACGAGCTATTGGTCTGTGCAAAGCTTCCTACAAGGCCCACTGACATGGTGGCCCCCAATGGACGACAGGCAATTGTTGTATGCGGAACTGTTGTATATGGGACGTAATAACATGCTTCAATGCAGATTAGATGCACATGGAATGCATAGTCAACTGTCGCGAATGGAGGGGTTGTGGACCGTCGTATCCTCAGCTTCGATTTGCGGGCGCTCGTCAAGGCGGTGAATCGGTATCTGGGTGAGACGATGCCGGAATCGGCGCGTATCGCCACAGGCGGGAACGCGCATATCATCATGTTCCTTGCCCGTAATCGGGACAAGGACATCTACCAGCACACCATCGAACAGAAGTTCTGCATCAGCCGGTCCACAGCCTCACGTGTGCTGGCGTTGATGGAGAGGAAAGGGCTTATCGTGCGCGAATCGGTCGCCCACGATGCCCGGCTCAAGAAAATCGTGCTCACCGAAAAGGCGGATGCCATCGTCGCCGACCTCACGGCGAATGGCGAGCGAGTGGAGCGTCTGCTGTCGAAGGGATTCACCCAGGCGGAGACCGAACAGCTCATGCAATACGTGCAACGGTTGCGTGCCAACGTGGACGCAGCGCAGCAGGCGTTCGAGCTGCGGCAAGAACAGCCCCGACATGAAACCAAACAATTCGACCATGACGAAATATCGGATACGGAGAACAAGAAGGAGGAGAGCAAATGAGCGATACCACAGCAAAACGTACTGCACGTACTGCAATAGCAGACAGCGATGATGCAGTCGCCACCGAAGCCGCGATCATGCGGTCGCGCAAGGCCGTCGAACCGGAACGCCCCAAGCATGTCATCCGGACGCTGGCGGGATCGATGCGCGAATACACCAAGGAGAGTTTCCTGGCCCCGCTGTTCGTGTTCATCGAGGCCATTCTGGAAATCGTGATTCCTACCGTGATGGCCACCCTGATCGACCAGGGCATCACCGGCGGCTCCATGCCCGCCATCATCAGGTTCGGCCTGATCCTGCTGGCCTGCTCCCTGGTTTCGCTGGGTTGCGGCTTCCTGGCCGGAAAGTACGCTGCCATCGCGGCCGCCGGTTTCGCCAAGAACCTGCGCCACGACCAATTCGAACAGGTGCAGCGCTTCAGCTTCACCAACATCGACCGCTTCTCCACCGGTTCGATCATCACGCGCCTGACCACTGATGTGACCAACCTGCAGATGGCGTACGGCATGATGGTGCGTATGGGCGTGCGCGCCCCGATCATGGTGATCGTGGCGTGGATCTTCTCCTACCGCATCAGCCCGAGCATCTCCATGGTGTTCCTCGCCTGCATTCCGATCCTGGCCATCGGCCTGTGCGGTCTGGCGGTGCTGGTGCATCCGGTGTTCGAGCGTGTGTTCCACACCTACGATGCCCTCAACAACGTGGTGGACGAGAACCTGCAGGGTGTCCGCGTGGTGAAGTCCTACAACCGCGAATCCTTTGAAATCAACAAGTTCGACAGGATCTCCAAGCGCATCTTCAAGGACTTCACACTCGCCGAACGCATCATGAGCTTCAACAATCCAATCATGATGTTCTGCATCTACGCCTCGATGATCCTCATCGCATGGCTGGGCGCCCAGCAGATCGTCGCCTCGGGCAACAACGCCGCCATCGGCCTGACCACTGGAGACTTGACCGCTCTGGTGACCTACGCCATGCAGATCCTCATGGCCATGATGATGCTGTCGATGATTTTCGTCATGTTCATCATCTCCCAGGCCTCCGCCGAGCGCATCTGCCAGGTGCTTCAGGAGAAGAGCACCGTGGTCGATCCGGAAACCCCGATCTCGACCGTGGCCGACGGCTCCATCGAATTCGACGATGTCACGTTCCGCTATTCCGACAGCTCCGAAAAGCCGGTGCTTGATGACATCAACCTGACCATCCCCTCCGGCGCCACCATCGGCATCGTCGGCGGCACGGGTTCGGCGAAATCCTCGCTCGTCCAGCTCATTCCCAGGCTCTACGACGTTTCCTCCGGCTCGCTCAAGGTAGGCGGCCGCGATGTGCGCGACTATGACCTCGAGGTGCTGCGCGACCAGGTGGCCATGGTGCTGCAGAAGAACGTGCTGTTCTCCGGCACCATCGCCGAAAACCTGCGCTGGGGCAATCCGGATGCCACGGACGAGGATCTGCGCCATGCCTGCCAGCTTGCCCAGGCGGACGGCTTCATCCAGGAATTCCCGGACAAGTACGACACGTACATCGAACAGGGCGGCACCAACGTCTCCGGTGGCCAGCGTCAGCGTCTGTGCATCGCACGCGCACTGCTCAAGAAGCCGAAGATCCTGATTCTCGACGACTCCACCTCCGCCGTCGACACCAAGACCGACAAGCTGATCCGCGAGGCGTTCCACCATGAGATCCCGGACACCACCAAGATCATCATCGCCCAGCGCGTGGCCTCGGTGCAGGAGTCGGACATGATCCTCGTCATGGACGAAGGCCGCATCATGGCACGCGGCACCCATGAGGAGCTGCTCAGGACCTGCGACGAATACCGGTCCATCTACGAATCCCAGACCAAGAACACCGCTCAAGGCCAGATGGAACTCGACCGGTCCGCAGCCGACCAGTCCGCGGCCGAGGAGGCCGCGAAGGTCAGAGGCGTCGATTCCAATAGCGAATCCAGCAATGAGTCTGGTGACAAGGCACAGGAAGGAGAGGCGCGATGAGCGACAAGCAGAATCAACGGAATTTCCGCAACCGCAAACCCGCGATGGGCAAGGCGGCTCCCGGCACCACCAAGCGCATCTTCGGATACATCCTGCAATACCGTTGGCGTGTGGTGGCCATCGTGGCGTGCATCCTCATTGGCGCTATCGCACAGGCCGGTTCCGCCCTATTCCTGCAGACCCTCATCGATAAGTACATCCTGCCGATGGTCGGGCAGAGCAATCCCGATTGGGTGCCTCTGATCCGCGCCATCACCCTGATGGGTTGCCTGTATGCGGCCGGTATCGTTTCCTCCTGGCTGTGGGTATGGCTGGTCGTGACGGTCGAACAGGGCACGTTGAAGAAGATCCGCGACGACATGTTCGCCCACCAGCAGCATCTGCCGATCCGCTACTTCGACACCAACGAGCACGGCGACATCATGAGCCGTTACACCAACGACACGGATACGCTGCGTCAGGCCATCAGCCAGTCGTTCCCGCAGATGTTCTCCGCCGGCATCTCCGCGCTGGCGGCCGTGATCGCCATGTTCTGGTTGTCAGTGCCGCTCACGTTGTTCGTGCTCCTGTTCACCGTGCTGCTGTACTTCATAGTGCGCGCGATCGTCGGCCGTGCCGGACGCTATTTCGTCAAGCAGCAGCAGTGGCTGGGCGATGTGAACGCCTTCGTGGAGGAATCCGTCAACGGCCAGAAGGTCATCAAGGTCTTCAACCATGAGGAGACCACCCAGCGCACCTTCGACCAGAAGAACCAGGAACTGTTCGAGGCGTCCGCCGAGGCCAACACCTGGGGCAACGTCACCATGCCGGTGGTGGGCAATATGGGCTATGTGCTGTACATCCTGCTCGCCATCGTGGGCGGTGCCATGGCGCTTGGCGGCGTGGGCAACTTCGGCCTGTCCGGCGCAGGCCCGCTGACCCTCGGCACCTTGGTCTCGCTGCTGACGCTGTCCCGTTCGTTCATCAACCCACTCGGCCAGGTCTCCATGCAGCTCAACATGGTGATGATGGCGCTCGCCGGTGCCTCCCGAATCTTCGCGTTGATGGATGAACCGGTGGAGTCGGACGGCGGCACGGTGACGCTGGTCAACGTGGAACTGGGCGAAGACGGCCGCACCATGACGGAGGTCGACCATGAGACCGGCCACTGGGCTTGGAAGCGCGAAGCCGGCGATGATGGCACCCGTTCGCTTAAGGCTGCGGAGAAACTGCATGGCACCGCACGCGAGGTGGCTTTGAAGGCCAAGGAGCAGGCGATTACCTCGCCTGACGGCAGGCTCACGCTGTTGCAGGGCGATGTGCGTTTCACCAACGTGACTTTCGGCTACAACCCGGACAAGCCGGTGCTGCACGACATCACCTGGTTCGCCAAGCCGGGGCAGAAGATGGCGCTTGTGGGCGCCACCGGCGCCGGCAAGACCACGGTGACCAACCTCATCAACCGGTTCTACGACATCCAGGAAGGCCAGATCCTCTACGACGGCATCGACGTGAAGAACATTCGCAAGCCTGACCTGCGCCGATCGCTGGGCGTTGTGCTTCAGGACGTGAACCTGTTCACCGGCACCGTGATGGACAACATCCGCTACGGCCGCCTGGACGCCACCGACGAGGAGTGCATCGAGGCTGCGAAGCTCGTGAACGCGGACGGCTTCATCCGCATGCTGCCTCAGGGATACCAGACCGTGCTCGAGGGAGACGGCTCCGGCCTGTCCCAAGGCCAGCGCCAGCTGATCTCCATCGCCCGCGCCGCCGTGGCCGATTCCCCGGCGCTGATCCTTGACGAGGCCACCTCGTCGATCGATACGCGTACCGAGGAGGTCGTACAGGCCGGCATGGACGCACTGATGAAGGGACGAACGGTCTTCGTGATCGCCCACCGTCTCTCCACCGTGCGCAACTCCGATGTGATCATGGTGCTCGACCATGGACGCATCATCGAGCGCGGCTCCCACGACGAGCTCATCGCGCTCAAGGGCGAGTACTACCAGCTCTACACCGGTGCCGTGGAACTGGAGTAAGACCTCCTGCCGTCTGCTGCCTGCAGCATTCCATGGCACGGTATTTGCGAAATATCTCTCACTGACGAAAAGCCAGTGAGAGATATTTTTACAAATACAGGGATGTAGTCAGCGGAAATCATCCCCGTGGCTTTGGAAGAAGCGGTGTGTCGAATTGCCTGTTGAACTGCCTGCCGAACTGCCACGTGAGGTGCGATATGGCCTAGCTGCGTGCTACGATATGCACCGTTGTGAGGCATTGATCCGTTATCAGCGGGGAGTCTTCGGAAGAACGGCGGAATCCGCATGCGCGGCATTCGCCCAGTAGAACCGACGGGATCGGCCCGAGACAGCCGAACATAAGCGGTCGCGCGGGTTTTCCGTTGCAAGGTGTCACAGCCTGAGGCGGGGAAGCGGTGCGATAAGCGAGGTGGTACCGCGGTGCGGAGCGCGACATAGTCGCTTCGTCATCGTCCTCGTATACAGGAACATCATTCGACGATGATTCCGGCGAGGCGACTGGATCGACCGGGTGCCCATCCGAATTCAACGTCATCGATGATGCTCCCCAATGTACCGACATCATACAAACAGGAGATCTACGGTGAGCGAAAACGTATATCCCAAGGCGAACGAGGGCGGCGAGACCGCGAACGTTGCGCCAAACCCCAGCTTCCCCCACATGGAGGAGACCGTTCTCGACTACTGGGACAAGGATGACACCTTCCAGAAGTCGGTCGAGCGAAACCCCTCCGGCGACCACAGCCAGAACGAGTTCGTGTTCTTCGACGGCCCGCCCTTCGCCAACGGTCTGCCGCACTACGGCCACCTGCTGACCGGTTACGCCAAGGACGTCATCCCGCGCTACCAGACCATGAAGGGCCGCAAGGTCAACCGCGTCTTCGGCTGGGACACCCACGGCCTGCCCGCCGAACTCGAGGCGCAGAAGGAGCTCGGCATCGACTCGGTCGACCAGATCGAGAAGATGGGCATCGACAAGTTCAACGACGCCTGCCGCGCCAGCGTGCTCAAGTACACGCACGAATGGCAGGACTACGTGCATCGTCAGGCCCGCTGGGTGGACTTCGAGCACGGCTACAAGACCCTCAACATCCCGTACATGGAATCCGTGATGTGGGCGTTCAAGCAGCTCTACGACAAGGGCCTCGCCTATCAGGGCTACCGCGTGCTGCCGTACTGCCCGAAGGACCGCACGCCGCTGTCCGCGCACGAGTTGCGCATGGACGCCGACGTCTACCAGGATCGTCAGGACACCACCGTCTCCGTGGCCGTCAAGCTGCGCGACGAGGACGCCTACGCCGTCTTCTGGACCACCACGCCGTGGACCGTGCCCACCAACTTCGCCATCGTGGTCGGCGCCGACATCGACTATGTCGAAGTCAAGCCCACCGAAGGCAAGTTCGCAGGCAAGAAGTTCTACCTCGGCAAGGACCTGCTGCCGCATTACACCAAGGAACTCGGTGAGAACTACGAGGTCGTGCGCGAGCTCAAGGGCTCCGAGCTCGAAGGCCGCCGCTACTGGCCGGTGTTCCCGTACTTCGCCGGCGAGAAGGCCGAGTCCGAAGGCAACGTGCCCGGTCCGAACGGCTACACCATCTTCACCGCCGACTACGTCGACACCGTCGAAGGTACCGGCCTCGTGCATCAGGCCCCCTACGGCGAGGACGATATGAACACGCTCAACGCCAAGGGCATCAAGAGCACCGACGTGCTCGACGCCGGCTGTCGCTTCACCTCCCAGTGCCCGGAGTATGAAGGCATGTTCGTGTTCGACGCCAACCTGCCGATTCTGCGCAACCTGCGCGCCGGCGACGGCCCGCTCGCCGAAATCCCCGAGGAGCATCGCGCGATCCTCTTCCAGGAGAAGAGCTACGTGCACTCCTACCCGCACTGCTGGCGTTGCGCCACCCCGCTGATCTACAAGCCGGTGTCCTCCTGGTTCGTCTCCGTGACCAAGATCAAGCCGCGTCTGCTGGAGCTCAACCAGCAGATCAACTGGATTCCGGAGAACGTTAAGGACGGCCAGTTCGGCAAGTGGCTCGCCAACGCGCGCGATTGGTCGATCTCCCGTAACCGTTTCTGGGGCTCTCCGATTCCGGTGTGGGTGTCCGACGACCCGAAGTACCCGCGTGTGGACGTGTACGGTTCGCTTGAGGAGCTCAAGGCCGACTTCGGCGATTATCCGCGCGACCGTGACGGCAACATCAACATGCACCGTCCGTGGATCGACAACCTGACCCGTCCGAACCCGGACGATCCGACCGGCAAGTCCACGATGCATCGCATCACCGATGTGCTCGACTGCTGGTTCGAATCCGGCTCGATGTCGTTCGCGCAGTTCCACTACCCGTTCGAGAACAAGGAGAAGTTCGAACAGCACTTCCCGGCCGACTACATCGTCGAATACATCGGACAGACCCGCGGCTGGTTCTACCTGCTGCACGTGATGGCGACCGCGCTGTTCGACCGTCCGGCGTTCAAGAACGTGATCTGCCACGGCATCGTGCTCGGCTCCGACGGCCAGAAGATGTCCAAGCACCTGCGCAACTACCCGGATGTGAACGGCGTGTTCGACAAGTACGGTTCCGACGCCATGCGCTGGTTCCTGATGTCGTCCCCGATCTTGCGCGGCGGCAACCTCATCGTCACCGCCGAAGGTATCCGCGACACCGTGCGCCAGGTCATGCTGCCGGTGTGGAGCTCGTACTACTTCTTCACGCTGTACGCCAACGCCGCCAACGGCGGCAAGGGCTTCGACGCTCGTCATCTGCATGCGGATGAGGTCGCGGCACTGCCGGAAATGGATCGATACCTGCTGGCCCGCACCCGCAGGCTCGTGGAGCGCGTGGAAAAGGCACTGGACGAGTTCGCGATCTCCGACGCCTGCGACGCAGCATCCGACTTCATCGACGTGCTCACCAACTGGTACATCCGCAACACCCGAGACCGCTTCTGGAACGAGGACGCGAACGCGTTCAACACCTTGTACACCGTGCTCGAGGTATTCATGCGCGTGCTCGCCCCGCTCGCCCCAATGGAGGCCGAATCCGTGTGGCGCGGCCTGACCGGCGGCGAATCCGTCCACCTGGCCGATTGGCCGTTCGTGGTGGACGAGAAGACCGGCGAGGCTACCGAATTGGGCCGCGTGCTGGTCGATGATCCGAAGCTCGTGGAGGCGATGGAAAAGGTGCGCGAAGTCGTCTCCGGCACTCTGTCCCTGCGCAAGGCGTCGCAGATTCGCGTGCGCCAGCCGCTGTCCAAGCTCACCGTGGTGGTCGAGGATGTGAATGACGTGCGTGCCTATGCCGAGGTGCTCAAGTCCGAGCTCAACGTGAAGGACATCGAGTTCTGCACGATGGAGGACGCCGGCTCCCAGGGCCTGAAGATCGTGCACGAGCTGCGCGTGAACGCTCGCGCTGCCGGCCCGCGCCTTGGCAAGCAGGTGCAGTTCGCCATCAAGGCGTCCAAGACCGGCGCATGGCATGTGGATGTCGACACCGGTGCTCCGGTGGTAGAGACGCCGAACGGTGATGTCGCACTGGTCGAAGGCGAGTACGAGCTGATCAACCGTGTGGAGGAGCAGAACGCGGCTGAGGCTTCGGTCTCCGTGTCTGCGGCGCTGCCGACCGGCGGCTTCGTGATTCTCGACACTGCGCTTGACGCCGATTTGCTGGCCGAGGGCTACGCGCGCGACGCCATCCGCGCTGTCCAGGACGCCCGCAAGGACGCCGGACTCGACATCGCCGACCGCATCTCGCTGGTGCTGACCGTGCCGGCTGCCGATGTGGCCAAGGTCGAGCAGTTCCGCGACCTGATCGCTCGCGAAACGCTGGCGACTTCGTTCGAGGTGAAGGAAGGTGCCGAGCTGGCCGTCGAGGTCGCCAAAGCCTGAAATCGCTGAATCGGCTTGCTGAGCTTCCAACGTTGAACGTTGCCGACAGCTTGGCAAGCCCGGTGCCAATAGATAAGAGCTTGTCGTTATGGTAGGAATCGCATAGATTCCAATCACAACAACAAGCTCTTTGTGTTCCTATAGGCGTCGTTCTTGTATATAAAGTGAATGGGTGTTGCCTACCGTGTTTGGCGGGCAACACCCATTCACTCTATCTGGATTGGTAACGGCTGCTCATTCCGCGGCGATGGCGGCCTTGAGCTCCTCGACCTTGTTGGTCTGCTCCCACGGGAACTCAACGTCGGTGCGACCGAAGTGGCCATAGGCGGCGGTCTTCAGATAGATCGGACGCTTCAGATCGAGCTCGTCGATGATGGCGGCCGGACGCAGGTCGAACACCTTACGCACTGCGGCGGCGATCTGGCCGCGCGTCACACCATCACGCTCGGTGCCGAAGGTCTCCACGTTGATGGACACCGGATCGGCCACGCCGATGGCATAGGCCACCTGCACCTCGGCCTTGTGAGCCAAGCCAGCAGCCACGATGTTCTTTGCGACCCAGCGGGTGGCATATGCGGCGGAACGATCCACCTTGGACGGATCCTTGCCGGAGAATGCGCCGCCGCCATGGTGGGCTGCACCACCATAGGTATCGACAATGATCTTGCGGCCGGTCAGACCGGCGTCGGCAGCCGGGCCGCCGAGTATGAACGAACCGGTCGGGTTCACCAGCTGACGGTATCCCTCGTACGGCACCTTGTCGCCCAGGACTTCCTTCAGGACAGGGTCGATGACGTGTTCCTTGAGCTGCGCTTCAAGCCACTCATGAGTTGCCTCCGGGTCGTGCTGGGTGGAGATGAGCACGGTGTCCAGGCGTACCGGCTTGTCATTGTCGTCGTATTCCACGGTCACCTGGGTCTTGCCATCCGGGCGCAGATGCGGCACTTCGCCGGACTTGCGCACCTGCGTCAGACGGAAGGCCAGACGATGCGCCAAGTAGATCGGCAACGGCATCAGCACCGGCGTCTCGTCGGTGGCGTAACCGAACATCACGCCTTGGTCGCCGGCACCCTGAGCCTCGTAGCGTTCCTCGCGGCTGGCTGCGGTCTCCTGCTCGGCGGAAAGGCGGGATACGCCTTGATTGATTTCAGCGCTCTGACCGGTAATCGCCACAATCACACCGCAGGAATCGGCATCCAAGCCGACCTCTGAGGAAGTGTATCCGATGTTGCGCAGAGTCTCACGCACTTTGGACTGCACATCGCAGTATCCTTCGGAAGTGACCTCGCCGAACACTAGGAAGACGCCTGTGGCAGCTGAGGTCTCCACGGCGACATGGCTGGTGGGATCCTGCGCGAGCAGGTCGTCAAGAATGGCATCGGAAATCTGATCGCACACCTTATCCGGGTGGCCTTCGGTGACGGATTCCGCGGAAATAAGCCGCTTCTCTTCTGTCATATCATCCCTTTCATCAGGACTTATCGCCCCGCAAGCATGCGGAGCACAATGATACGGTTGTATTCATTTTTGATGGAAGCAGGCATAGCAAAGGGCTCGTGCCAACCAGCGCGGTGGCGCGAGCCCTTGGTCGTGTTCGCTCCTGAGTCTGTTTATAGCCTATGCAACTCGGTAAAGCAAGCATGTGACTCGAAAATCAGTGCACAGCGGAACCTTACGGCACATGGCATGCGGGGGAGCGTGACGGCGAAGCCGATCAGTTGCCTTCGCTCAGATCGTCTTCGCCCAGAGTCTCCTCAAGCAGACCTTCGTCGATTTCACGGAAGGCGATGGACAGCGGTTTCTCGTTGTTCTGGTACTCCACCAGCGGGCCGACGTTCTGCAGAAGGCCCTCGTTGAGCTGGGTGAAGTAGGAATTGATTTGGCGGGCGCGCTTGGCGGCGAAGATGGCCAGCGCGTACTTGGAATCAGCATGCTGCATCAGGTCGTCAATCGGCGGGTTCGCCAGACCGGTGGGGTGCGGGTCGGTGCCGAACGGCTCGGCAGCCTGCTCGTCAGCCTGATCCTTGACCTCGGTATCTTCTGCCATAAGTATGTGTCTCCAAACGTTGGAAAATCTATCTCAACCGAAGCAAGTGTAGCCTTGCCGTGGGACTTCATGCATGCTCGCAGACATCGGTGAACTGCTGGATGCGCCAAGCGAATAAGGTTACGGTTTTGAAAATTCCATTATTCGACTCTTGACAAGAAACGTGTCCCGTGCAAAGGCTTGAATGGAATCATGACCGAAATGCGATCTGCAAAACTCATGTCCGGCCGCGTCTTCGCAGGCGCGCGCGCCCTGTATCGTGCCGCTGGCGTCAGCGGCGACGACATGGGCAAGAAGCCCATCATCGCCATCGCAAACTCATTCGACGAGTTTCTGCCTGGCCACGTCCACCTGAACAAAGTGGGACGCATTGTCTCCGAAGCCATCAAAGAGGCTGGCGGCATCCCCCGTGAGTTCAACACTATGGCTGTGGATGATGGCATTGCCATGGGCCACACCGGCATGCTGTACTCCCTGCCTTCCCGCGACATCATCGCCGATACCGTCGAATACCAGTGCAACGCGCACTGCGCCGACGCCCTGATCTGCATCCCGAACTGCGACAAGGTCGTGCCGGGCATGCTCATGGCCGCCCTGCGCCTCAACATCCCGACAGTGTTCGTCTCTGGCGGCCCGATGGAGGCAGGCACCACAGTGCTCGCCGACGGCACCGTCAAGAAGAACACCGACCTCATCTCCGTGATGTACGCCTCCGCCGACGATAGCGTCTCCGAGGAGGACCTGCTCAACTACGAGAAGACCGTGTGCCCGACCTGCGGTTCCTGCGCCGGCATGTTCACCGCCAACTCTATGAACTGCCTGACCGAGGCCATCGGTCTGGCCCTGCCGGGCAACGGTACGATCCTCGCCTCCCACGGCTTCCGCAAGGAGCTGTTCCGCAAGGCCGCGCGCCAGGTCGTCAAGATCGCCAACCAGTACTACAAGGACGACGACGATTCCGTGCTGCCGCGCTCCATCGCCACCAAGGAGGCGTTCGAGAACGCCATGACCATGGACGTGGCCATGGGCGGTTCCACGAACACCGTGCTGCACATTCTGGCCATGGCGCAGTCCGCTGACGTGGACTTCACCCTGGACGACATCGAGCGCATCTCCCACACCGTGCCCTGCATCTGCAAGGCCGCGCCTTCCGGCAAGTGGGAGATCTCCGACGTGCACCGCGCGGGCGGCATCTGCGGCATCCTCGGCGAACTCGACCGCGCCGGCAAGCTGCACAGGAACGTCCACTCCATCGATTACCCGACGCTCGAGGACAAGCTCGCCGACTGGGACATCATGCGCGACACCTGCACCGAAGAAGCCAAGACCATGTACCACGCGGCACCTGGCCACATCATCTCCCCGGAGCCGTGGACGCACGAGACCCTGTTCGATTCGCTCGACACCGACCGCGTGAACGGCGCCATCCACGACATCGATCACCCGGAGATCCACGAAGGCGGTCTCGCCGTGCTGCGCGGCAACCTCGCACCTGACGGTTGCGTGGTGAAGACCGCGGGCGTGCCGCAGGAGATCTGGAAGTTCCGCGGACCGGCTCTGGTGGTTGAGTCCCAGGAAGAGGCCATCAAGGTCATCCTTGACGATACCCTGAAGCCTGGCATGGCCTTGGTCATTCGCTACGAGGGTCCGAAGGGTGGCCCGGGCATGCAGGAGATGCTGTACCCGACCTCCTTCGTCAAGGGCAAGGGCATCGGCAAGCAGGTGGCCATGCTCACCGATGGCCGCTACTCCGGCGGCTCCTCCGGTCTGGCCATCGGCCACATGGCTCCCGAGGCTGCGAACAAGGGCCCGGTGGCGCTTATCAAGAACGGCGACATCATCGACATCGACATCGAAGCCCGTTCCGTGAACGTGGAGCTGACTGACGAGCAGCTGGCTCAGCGCCGTGCGGAGCTTGAGGCCGGCGACGGCTATGTGGCCCATCGTGACCGCAAGGTCTCTCAGGCGCTCAAGGCGTACGCCGCCTTTGCCCGCTCCGCCGACAAGGGTGCTACGAGGGATCCTGACCTTATCAACAAGCTCTCCGGTCTCGCCTGATTCCACTGATTCTGCTGGCCGTCCGGCTGTGGACGGCTATGGATTTGGGGCCCGTCATCTTCCTTGTGTAGGAAGATGACGGGCCCCAAATCTTATGCAGCACTCATTGCGCAATATGCGGATGCGGGTCGAAACATAAGTCTTGAACGATACCTGTTTATGTTTCGACCCGTATGAGGCATCAACAATGGGACGAAACATAAACAGGAGCAGGATGAAACTTATGTTTCGACCCGTCTGCACGTTCCAACGTCTGATTATGCATGCAGGCGAACCTGCATATGAGCATGGCTCAGTGCAGACAGGCGGTGGGGGAGAGACGGGCTCCTCGCGCCCAGTCGGCGGCGCGCATGGCCTTTTTGCCTTGCGCTTTGACTTGGGTGAGCTCCAGCGCGGTGGTGCCGGTGCCGACCCAGACGTTCTTCTTGCCGGCCTTGAGCTCGCCAGGCTTCAGGTTCATGGGTGTGTTGGGGTTGCCTGCATCCGCGGGCTGGGCGGCAAGCACGTGCAGGGTGAGCGGGTGAGTGGTCCCGGTTGCATCTTTGACGGTTGCATCTTCGGCGTCCGACGCTCCAGGCAGACCATCCGCATGCAGTTCAGTCCAGGCTCCGGGCTGTGGGGTGCACGCGCGAATCTGACGGTCGATGGCATCGGCGGCATCGGTCCAGTCGATACGGGCGTCCTCCACGGTGATTTTGTGCGCATACTCCAGCCCTTCGGCCGGTTGCGGTGTGAACGTTGCGGTTCCTTCCCCGACCGCCGCCAGCGCATCCACGTACATGGGTGCACCTTCTTGGGCCAAGAGGGTCAGAAGCTCTCCGGAGGTTTCGCGTCCGCCGAGCTCAATGGTCATCGATGCCACGATCGGGCCGTCGTCGAGTCCTTCGCCCACTTTGAACACATCCGCACCGGTGGTGGTGTCTCCGGCCCAGATGGCGCGTTGTGCAGGGGCGGCGCCACGCCACTTCGGCAGATTGGAGAAATGCAGGTTGTACCAACCCATCGGTACTGCGTCGAGCACGTTTTTCGGCAGGATATTGCCGTAGGCGATCACCGCTGCGATATCGGCGTGCAACGCGCTGAGTGCGTTCAGGAATTCGGGGGAGCGGGGTTTGGCGTCAATTACCGGCAGACCGAGCTCCAAAGCCGTGGCTTTGACCGGGCTTGGCGTAAGCTTGCGTCCACGGCCCGTAGGGGCATCTGGGCGGGTGATGACACCCACCACTTCAAAACGTGGGTCTGTAGCGAACGCCTTGAGTGAGGGAACCGCGACATCAGGTGTGCCTGCGAACACCAGTTTCAGCATGAATCTCCTTACGGTGCATTGATGAATCGTGTCAGGATAGCGCCGTTGCTGGACTCCCCTCGGTCAGCTTTGCTGACAGCTCTCCCGGGAGGGGAGTCCGGGAATCTGGTATGAACGTTCGCTATCCCGTTGGCACGTCTCCCCTCAGGGAAGGGGAGACGGAAGTCGGCATTAATCAGACTGTATCGTGATGGCTACTGGACGTCCGGGATGTTGACCCCGTTGGCGATGAGCAGTTCGCGCAGCTTGACCGGATCCTTGAACCGAACGCCACGAATGCCGGCCGCGTTCGAGCCGACGATGTTCATGGCCTTATCGTCGATGAACAGCGCGCCATCGGCTGTGATGCCAAAGCTCTTCAGCGCCGCCTCATAGATCTCCTTATGCGGCTTGCGCAGCTTGACGAAGCCGGAGACCAGCTTGCCGTCCAGCTGCTGGATGATGTCGCATTGCTCTTCGGCCACATGGAAGAGCTCGGCCTCCCAGTTGCTCAATCCCCAGACGCCGATGCCGGCGGCTTTGAGATCATTGACCAGCACGCGGGCGCCCGGTACCACACCGGTCAGGGAATCGCGGAAATTATCTACGTAATACCGCAGCATGTTCGCCCACTTGTCGCCCTTGCGTTCGCGCATGATGGCGATGGCCTCATCGGGGCTGGTGCCGGCGTCCATCATGTCGTTGATGTCGTAGAACCCGGAGATGTCATTGTCGAGGAACTCCTCGATGGTGTGTTGGCTGTAGCGGGGGATGAGCACTGCGGCGGGATCCCAATAGATGAGCACATTGCCGAAATCGAAGATCACGTCAGTGATGGGTTTGCCGGCGTTCGCGGCCGCATCGCCGTCTGCCACCAGCACATCATATTCCATATCCGGTTCTCCCGGCCAACCTTTCATGATGATCCTCCTTTTGGAATCTGTCATGGACCGCGTATGGTACCGCTGAGTTTTCCCTCTCCTATGGTTCCATGTGTTGACGACGAGGACAAAGCGTGTCGAAGACGAGGCAAAACGGCTGTAACCGCGTCAGATCAGATCCTTGGGGTCGACGCGGAACCGTAATTCTCCGGGTTCCCGCGCGGCCACATGACGGGCGGTCTCACGTCTCAGCCGCAATGCCAATGCCGCCCGTTCGCTTTGCGGCACCCTTACCACGGCTTTGACCCTATCCGCAGTGGCCTCCAGTTCACGGGCGTCCACCGTATCCGGCTGGGCGATGGGCACAGGTCCCAGCATGCCGGGAAGCTCGCCGCACAACGCCCAATCGCCGCCCAAAGCTCCGACACGTTGCATCAGCGTCATCACCGCGTCCCGTCTGCCCCAGACGCATGCCGCCGCCACGGTAGGAGGCATGCCGGTTTCCGCGCGCTCCTCCATATCTTTGGCGGCGAGAATACGGGAATCCCATATCATCAGCGATTGCGCGATGGCAGGATCGGTTTCACCGAGAATCAGTGCGCTGCCGCCGCGGGATCGTGGTGCGCATAGCGACACAGCGCGCATCCATGCCGTCAGCGTATCGAGACGGGCGTCCACGCCTAGCGCATACAGGCTTGTCCACGCATCGAGGATCGCCACGGCATGATATTCAAAGCCCTCCGGACGTCGTGTGCCGTCAACTGGACGAACACGAGGTTCGAATCCCGGTGTCGCGATGACGATCATCGGCTGGGAGGGCACATCCGTCACCAGCCCGCGGGCTTTGGAGGACACCACCACCGGCACTCCACGGAACAGCCCGGCGAGTTCCTCGGCTGTACCGGTGGCACCGACCCGGATCACCCGCATACGATCATGGTGACACGCGGGGCATGTCCAGTTCATGGCAGGGGCCCCGCACCATTGGCATCGGGGTGTGGAATCCGTGCGGTCGGCAGGCAGCTGCAATGGGCCTGCGCATCTGGCGCACCGCGCCTGGCTGTGGCAGGTCGCACAGCTCAGCGTCTCGCTGATGCTGTCCTGCGGAATCGATAAGAGCACTGGTCCGCTTTCCAACGCCTTGCCCAATATCCGGACAGCCGTATGCGGCACGCGCGCGCCGATGGTCGGGTCGGCGAGCCGTGAGAGTTCTTCGCGGTTCAGCCACCGCACCCATGGGGTGGCGTCTTTCAACGGCGAAGCCAGCGGATGAATGGCGGTGGAATAGCCGCTCACAGGCGTCTCCACGGTGTGTGGCCCGGCGGTCTCCCAATGGCTTTGTGCGCTACGCGCGTTGGCCATGGCCACGAAGACGCCGCCATGGGCTTTGGCGCGCAGTCTCATTACGCCACGGGCCTGAGGATACGGCATCATGCCATCCATGTTCTGATAGGCTGCATCTTCCAGGATGGCGAACAAGGCCGGGCCCTCGACCGGCGCATAGGCCACGGCGCGAGTGCCTATCACCACTTTCACCTGCCCCAATGCGACGGCAAGGTAGGCACGGTAACGATCAGCGGCAGGCATGGCCTCCGCGTTCAGAATGGCCACATCACCCACCCATCCGCCTGACGGCGAAGGCGCGAACGGCGTCAACCCGTAGTTGCGCAGCATGGGCAGGAGATCCCCCACTTCTCTCATGGTGGGCAATTCCACAACGGCGCATTTGCCGGCTGTCAGCGCAGCGGCAACCATCCAGGCCATGTTCCTCTGCCATTCCTGCGCGCCGGGGAGGGAATCAAAGACAAAGGATCGGAACCGGTTACCGATGAGCCCCTCGTACAGGACATGTGCGTCGCCGTAATTCGCGGCGACACGTTGATACCCCTGTTCGGTGCCCTTGCGCACCATGGGGGCGACGGAAAACCCATGGGTGTCGATAGGGGAGCCGTCGGGTGTGGTGCCTCTGCCGGCAAACCCTGATACCGCTGGTGACGCGGATGCCGGTTGCCTCTCCTCGGAAGGTCGCGGCGCAGCGGGCATACCGGACCCGACTGGACGCTGGAACGATGCCGCCAGACGCTGTTCGGCCTCCACCTTGGCCACGCGGGGCGGTACGGCGAAGCGCAGGATATTCGCCCGCGTGCCGCCGTAGGCGTCCGCAATCAGTGCGATGTCGTCACGCATCGACTTCGGGACCAATACGTCCGGGTTCAGCACCCGTTCGATGTAGCGAAGCGAGGATCGCGGAGTACTGCTTGCAGTGGTCCTTCCCCATATGATGCCATTGACTCTTCGACCGCCGAATCGAACCCGAACCAGTACGCCGGGCTGTGCGGCGTCGCTGTCCTTCTCATCGATGAGATAATCGAACGTCTGCCCCAGGTGCAACGCCTGCACCTCCAACACCACTTGGGCGATGGGCGCCTGATCGGCAGGAGTGTGTTCTGCGGGCGCGCGTTTGCGCCGCTTGCGTGGGGCAAGCCCCGCAAGTGTCAATTGTTCCGCGCCCTCAACAGTCATGAAGCCACTATAAGCGAGGATTTCATATGCGGTAAAAATTTACCTCAGGTATTCGAGTACGTGACGAAGATCGCGGTCGTTGATTGATTCATCGGCGGCAAGCTGGGTCTTCGGCTTCGCGCAGAACGCCAGTCCAAGACCTGCCGCCTGAATCATCGGAATGTCGTTGGCACCATCGCCTACCGCCACGGTCTGGCTCATCGGCACGCCAAGGCGTTCGGCCCAGGCGCGCAACGCATGCAGCTTCACCGTTTTGCAGACGATCTCGCCCAACACCTTGCCGGTCAGCCGGCCGTCCACCACATCCAGGCGATTCGCGATCCACAGGTCGATATGCCCTTCGGCGGCCAAGCGATCCACCACTTCATGGAAGCCGCCGGACACCACGCCGACCTTCCATCCGTGCTCGTGAAGCGTGTCGATAAGCTCCAACGCGCCTCGAGTGAAATGCAATTTGTCATGTACGGTGTCGAATACTGAGACAGGAAGCCCCTCGAGCAGTGCGACACGGGCTCGCAGCGCATCGCAGAACTCCAGTTCGCCCCGCATGGCGCGTTCGGTCACATCGGCGATCTCCTCGCCTTTGCCTGCCGCTTCACCAAGCTCGTCGATGACCTCTTCATCAATCAGTGTGGAATCCACGTCCATGACCAGCAATCCAGGCTTGCTGAGCGTCGGCATCGGATTGCTGGTCGCGGTACCGTCGCCGTCATCATCGGTGAACTTGTCAACAAAATGCGCATCTTCTCCAGTCATGCCTTAGATTGTCGAAAAACCTTGGGACAATACCCGCTATGAGTCTTACCCCTGAGCTTGCCCTTGCAGTAGCCCAACAGTCCACCCCGGTATGCAGTGCCTCGGATGGCGGATTGATCGGTGCAATCACCTCATGGCTGGTTGCCCTTATGGAGACCGTCGGAGGTGTTGGCGTGGCGCTGGCCATAGCATTGGAATCCGTATTCCCGCCCATTCCCTCGGAAGTGATTCTGCCTCTCGCCGGTTTCACCGCCGCACGCGGCACCTTGAGCCTTCCCGGAGCGATCATCTGGGCCACCATCGGTTCGGTGCTGGGCGCATGGGTGCTGTATGGCATCTCCCGTTGGGTCGGACTGCATCGCATCAACCATGCCGCGGACAAGATTCCCGGCGTCAGCCGCAACGATGTGAGCAAGGCCAACGACTGGTTCACCAAATACGGTACCTGGTCCGTGCTGATCGGCCGCGTGATTCCCGTGGTGCGTTCGCTGATTTCTATCCCCGCCGGCTTCAACCGCATGAATTTCCTGCAGTTCACCGGCTGGACGCTGCTGGGATCCGCGATATGGAACACGATTCTGGTGTCCGCCGGTTACATGCTGGGGGACCAGTGGTGCTCCATCCAAGGTGCACTGGGCGTATTCGAGGATGTGGTCATCGCAGTGGTGATTGTGATCCTCGTCTGGTTCATCGCGCGCAAAGTGCGTAGTGTGGTTCGTGCGAGAAAGCAGCAGTGACACAGACACGGACGACAGGCCGCGCCTCGACAATCATGAACAAGACAGCCGGAGAGAGCCGAATGAGTGAAGCAGAAGACCTTGCCGCATTGAACGATCGTCTGATGGCCAGGAACCATGCGCTCGCCGAGGCATTGTCCCGGGCGGGCAAGGAGCTGACCCGCGCCAAGTCCCAATTGGCTCAGCTCGCCCAGCCCCCGTTGACCTTCGCCACCATGGTGAAGGTTGATGCCTCACATGTCGATGAGGATGGTGTGCAGCATGCCTCCGCGGAGGTCATTTCCGGCACGCGGCGCATGGTGGTGCCTGTGGCGTCGAACGTGAACGCCGCACGTTTGACCTCCGGTGCCACCGTGATGCTCAACGAGAAACTCGTGCTTGTCGAGCAGCGCGACAGCGACACGGTGGGTCAGGTCCGCGTGGTCAAAGAGTGCCTTGACGATGGGCGTCTGTTGGTCAGCGACGCGTCCGGCAACCCCGTGCTCATACGCCGCTCCGGTGGCATGGCTCATGTCACGGTCAGCCAGGGCGATCGTGTGATCGTGGATCCATCCGTACGTATGGCGTTGGATGTGCTGCCCGTCGAAGGTGACAAGGACCTGGTGCTTGAAGAGACCCCTGACGTCACCTTCGCCGATATCGGCGGCCTTGATACGGAGATCGGCCGCATCAAGGATGCGGTGCAATTGCCGTTCCAGCACCGCGCGCTCTTCCGACGCTATGATCTGAAGCCTCCCAAGGGCGTGCTGCTCTACGGTCCTCCCGGCAACGGCAAGACGATGATCGCCAAGGCCGTAGCCAACGCGCTGTGCGAGGGCGGCTACGACATGGATGGCGATGGCGCGATGACTGATGCCGAACGCAAGGTCACTGGCGTGTTCCTTTCCGTCAAAGGCCCGGAGCTGCTCAACAAGTATGTAGGCGAATCCGAGCGACTCATCCGCTTGATCTTCCAACGCGCACGCGAGCGCGCGGCGGAAGGCCGACCGGTGGTGGTGTTCATCGATGAGATGGATTCGCTGCTGCGCACCCGTGGCTCCGGCGTCTCCTCCGATGTGGAGACCACCATCGTGCCGCAGTTCCTCGCCGAACTTGATGGTGTGGAATCACTGGACAATGTCATGGTGATTGGTGCTTCCAACCGTGTGGACATGATCGATCCCGCCGTGCTCCGGCCCGGGCGTCTGGATGTGAAGATCCGTGTCGGCCGGCCCGGGCCTGAGCAGGCCGTCGCCATAGTGGATCATTATCTGACCGATGACCTGCCCCTCGACCCTGACGTGGATGCCCATACGCTGTCCACAGTGCTGGTGCAGGACATCTTCGCCACCAATGAGCGTCGGCATATATGCGATGTGCAGGGCGAAAACGGCCAATGGTCGGCCCTGTTCCTCGCCGACGTCGTGTCGGGTGCCATGCTCAAGAACATCGTGGATCGCGCCAAGACCAAGGCCGTCAAACAATCCATCGAAACCGGTGAGGACGTGGCGTTGACCGTATCGTTGCTGGCCGCGGCGGTGGAAGAGGAATATGAAGAGACCCGGGATTCGATGGCGGATGTCGATCCCGAACAGTGGGCGCGCGTCAATGGCATGGATCCGATTCGCAGGGTTCGGGCAGTCTCCTGATTGCGTGAATCGACCGCGACGGCACCGACAGCGAACAACGTGTATGGAAAACAATGGAAAGCAGGAACGGATATGACCGTCAAACGAGTGATGGGAACCGAAACAGAATATGCGGTCTCTCTGCAAGGTTCCGGCCGATACAATCCCGTACAACTTTCCTTCGATGTGGTGGGCGCGGCGGCGGACGGCCACAGCGACACCATCCGCTGGGATTATCGTCAGGAGGACCCGGTCAATGACGCGCGCGGCACCCGGCTTGAACGCGCCGCGGCACGGCCGGAGATGCTCACCGACGCGCCCCAGCTCAACATCACCAACGTGATTGCCCCCAACGGCGGTCGCGTGTATGTGGATCATGCCCATCCTGAATATTCCGCTCCCGAAACCCTCGACCCGTTCGAGGCCGTGCGATATGACCATGCCGGCGACCTCATCATGCAGGCCGCAGCCGAGCATGCCGCCAGGCAGACCGGCACGCCGATTGTGCTGCATCGCAACAACGTGGACGGCAAAGGCTCCTGCTGGGGCACGCACGAGAACTACATGATGCAACGCAGCGTGCCGTTCAATCAGGTGGCTCGGCTGATGACCTTGCACTTCGTGACACGCCAGATCTATGCCGGCTCCGGACGGGTCGGCATCGGCGAACACAGTGAACAGGCCGGATTCCAGCTCAGCCAGCGTGCCGACTATATTCATGCGAGAATCGGTCTGCAGACCACCTTCGAACGCCCGATCATCAATACGCGGGACGAATCCCACTCCACCGAATCGTGTCGCCGGCTGCACGTGATCGTGGGCGACGCCAACCGCATGCAGGTCCCGCAAGTGTTGAAGCTCGGCACCACCAGCATGCTGTTGTGGCTGCTCGAGCATGCCGACGAGGCGGGATTCGACATGAATGAATTCCTGAATGGGTTGGATCTCGCCGATCCCGTCGAAGCCATGCATGTGGTGTCGCATGACCTTTCCCTGGCTGCCGAATTGCCGCTGGCCAATGGAGGACAGGCCACCGCGTGGCTGATTCAGCTGAAACTCCGCCAAGCCGTGTACCAGGTGGCTGCGCTGCTGGACGGCACCGACACCAAAGGCGAACCGGCTTGGCCTGATAAGCCGACCGTGTCGGTGATGGCCATGTGGGGGCAGGCGCTTGCCGACGTGGCTGCGATCCGTCACGCCGATGATGATGCACGGCTTGGGCTTGCCGCCGAGGCAGGCCGGGTCGAATGGCTGCTCAAGTGGCAATTGCTGGAGAAGGTGCGCAGGAAAATCGCCGGTGGAAGCAACGCCGGGGCCACGCAGGATACGCGATTGGCTTGGCAGGACTCCCGCATCAAGGTCATCGACTTGGCTTGGGCTGCGCTTGATCCCCGGACCAGCGTATTCGCCAAACTCGACCCCCGGACCGAACGTGTGGAACGCAACGAGGACATTGCGCGGGCCGCCGACGAGCCTCCTACCGATACCCGTGCCTGGTTGCGCGGCGAGTTGGTCAGGACATTCGGCGAGGAGGTGGCCGCAGTGAGCTGGTCACGGCTGACCGTGCGTGATCCGCGATTCATGGACGGCGATGATTCGGCTGAATTCTACGGCAACGCCAGCCGGACCACCACCGATCCGGCCCGCCTGTTCTCCTTGGATATTTCAGATCCGCTCGCCTTCACCAAGAGCCGTTGCGAACAGAGGCTGCGGGAATCGAAACACGCCATTGACCTGCTCAAGGCTTTGGCCATCGGCAAAGAAGGATAGACTTGTCTGCTATGGATGACACACAAACACAGACCCCTCAGGATCTGCGCAATCTCGCGCTGAAAGTAGCCGGACTGCTTGAAGAAGCCGGCAAGCATGCCCTCCATGACCAGATCAATCCCAGAAATCTCGCACAACCCTCCACGGATGAGCAGGAGCGGCGAGGCCCCCTGTTCAAATTGGAGACCGACAGCAAGATTCTGCGCTTCATGAGCACACGTTTGGCTGATATAGCCCATTTCGACGGTTTCTGGACCACCCGTCCATCTGAAAGCCGCCCCGGTCAGAAATACTGGTATATCGGCAAGATCGATGGTGTGATCAACTATGTGCGCCGTATGAGCGAATGGACGCTCACCGCAGCATTATTCGAATTCGACGAGAATCGCGAGCCCAAGCCCATTCTCGGTGTGGTGCATGCGCCGGCTTTGGGATTGACCTATCTGGCTGCACGTGGTGCCGGTGCCGTGCGCATCCATAAGACCGCAGTCGGTGAGAAACGCGACAAGGTGGTTCCCTCGATGACCTCCTCGCTGGATGGTTCCGTGCTGAGCTACGGCATGTCGATCATTCCCGAGGAGTCCAAGAGAGCCCTGGATGTGGCATCCGCGCTGGCAGGCCGCCCTGCGGACATCAAGCGTGTCGGACCGGCCTCTTTGGACCTGTGCAAGGTCGCGGACGGTACATACGACGCTTATTTCGAGCCGATGCTTCATGTCTGGGACATTGCCGCCATCGCCGCGGGAACGGTGGTGGTCTGGGAGGCTCAGGGCACGCTCAGCCGTTGGGATGGCGACCGCATCCATTGGCGTCATGACAACGACGTAGTGGCCACCAACGGCCTTATCGTCCGCGATCTTAAACCGTATCTGAAATAGTTCCATTCCGCTTCCTCCACAATGAGGAGGCGTCCACATCAATCATTACAAGAAAGCGTCACATATGCCGCAGCAATTCCAACAGCCACAGTCCCAATCCGCCGACCAGCACGAGGAAGACGACCAGATCGTCACCCAATCCGCTGATCAGGAACAGGGACAGGCACAAGACCAGGGCGACGTGCTCGACAGCATCCTCGACGATATCGAGTCCACGCTGGAAACGAACGCCGAAGAATACGTGAACAGCTTCGTGCAAAAAGGCGGCGAGTGATGCCCCAACTGCGTGACAGCGGCACCCGCTCCCTGCACGCCACAGAACCCGTGCCATCCGCCGAGATGGACGGGTTCTGCCGTATTTTCGGTATCGAGACCGAATACGGCGTGGCGGTCACCGGCGCCGACCGGCCGGTGGATGCCGGGCAGGTGGCGATGACCATGTTCCAGCCCATCGTCTCGCGCTCTCGTTCCACCAACACCTACCTGTCCAACGGCTCCCGTCTGTATCTCGACGTCGGCTCGCATCCCGAATACGCCACCGCCGAGGCCCGTGACCCGCGCGAGGCATTGGCTCAGGATCTTGCCGGCGAACGGGTGATGCGGAACCTCGCCTTGAAGGCGCAGACGAAACTGCGCGAATCGTACGGCGAACACGCCACCATTCACGTGTTCAAGAACAACGTGGATTCCGCAGGGCACGCCTTCGGATGCCATGAGAATTACCTGGTCCGCCGGTTTGTCCCATTGGAGACTATCGAGCATCAGCTGCTGCCGTTCCTCATCACCCGGCAGCTCTACACCGGTGCCGGGCGCATGACCCCGGACGGCTTCCAGATCACCCAGCGCGCCGATTTCCTCGACGAGGCCGTATCCTCGGCCACCACGCGCTCGCGCCCGATGGTCAATACGCGCGACGAACCGCACGCCGACCCCGACTCGTTCCGTCGTCTGCATGTGATCATCGGCGACTCGAACCGTTCGCAATGGGCCACATGGATGAAACTCGCCGTGACGCACCTCGTGCTGTGCGTTATTGAGGACGCAGCCCGGCGCGGCGTGCCCTGCGGTTTCGAGGAGTACGATTTCGCCGATCCCGCCGCGGCCAATCGCATGGTCAGCCGCTTCCTTGAACATCCGGATGCTGAATTGTCGCTCGTTTCGGGCGCAACGATCACTGCACTCGGATTGCAACGCCGGTACTACCGGGCGGTGGCATCATTCGTCTCCGACCATCGTGAGACGATGGGTGCCTCATTGGCGAACAGGTCTTACTCCGGCTCCGTGATCTCGGATTCGATGTCCGGTGATTCTTCCGATTCGCCGGTGACTGTGGTGCTGCAGGAGTGGGACCGGGCGCTTTGTGCTCTGGAATCAGGGGATTACACCGCGCTCGCCGACCGTGTGGATTGGGCCGCCAAAAAGCGTGTGCTCGATGCTGTTCGCCGTCGTCGCCCGGACGCGACATTCGCGCAGTTGGAGCAGTTGGAACTCGATTACCACGACATCGCCAATGGACGGCTGTATGACTCGCTGGTCTCGCGCGGCCAGCTGCGGGAGCTAGTGACGACGTCGGACGTCGAGCGCGCCATCCACAATCCGCCGTCCGACACCCGAGCCGCCCTGCGCGGCCGGTTCGTGACCGCCGCCCTCGCCTCTGGTGCCCAATTCTCCGCCGACTGGACGCATTTGGCCCTGACCGCCCCCGAGCGCCGGGAAGCCGTGCTCCTCGATCCGTTTGATGCCGCTGGAACCTCGGACTTCACGCGTCTTATGGAGGCGCTGGACCGCTAGTATCCTGCGTCGTTAATTCGTCGAATACATTGGATGCTCCCCTTGTCAGGGGAGCTGACCCGCGAAGCGGGACTGAGGGGTAGTGAATTAATCAACGAACTTACGGCGAGGCATACTAGTCCGGTAGATAGTAATACGCCAAGGGGCCCCGACCGTCATGGTCGGGGCCCCTTGGCGTTGCTCGATTCGGCAGTCAATCGCTCACTGTTGAGCGTCAATTCACTCGGTGACGGCCTTCTTCAGCAGGGAGCCGGCGGAGATGCGCACGCCGTAGGAAGCCGGAATGTTGATGGTTTCGCCGGTGCGCGGGTTGCGGCCGGTACGAGCGGCGCGCTTGACGCGCACAGCGGAGAAGAGGCCAGTGAGCTTCAGGCCTTCGCCGGACTTCATAGCGTCGACGAACACGTCCTGGAAAGCATTGACAGCAGCCTCGGCCTGGGCCTTGGTCAGGTTGGACTTCTGAGCAATCTTCGAGACGAGATCAGACTTGTTGTATGCCATAAAGCATCCTTCTTGGGTCAGTGGGCAGGCGCGGTTGTCTACCCGTGGTTCATCCATGATAATAGCGCATGCACCTGCCGAAACCCGCTATTTATAAGGGTTTTCACATCTTTTTTCGGGTTTTTCGCGTGAATCGACCAAAAGATGGTAGTTTGACCACGATAGGGGACAGCCATACCAAACCGCAGTGATGGTGCGGACCGGCACGACTGTCGGAGAACTCTCGGCGCAAGGTACGTCGCCGTCACTCGTCATCACACCAGATTGCGGTGATCGAGCCATTTCATGGCCGCTGCACCCAGCGGAATGCGAATCCAATAGAAAACCACACGATGCAGCAGTGTCGCGGAGAGCGCCACTGCCTGCGGCACGCCTACCGCCACGAAAGCGAAGGTCAGTGCAGCCTCCACGCCGCCAAGGCCGCCGGGGGTGGGCACCGCCGAGCCCAATGCATAGGCCAGCATGAACACGAACGTGGTCTCCACCGGATTCGACGAGTAACCGAATGCATGGAGCGCTGACCAGAACGCCAATCCGGTGGTGATGTTCTGGAACAGTGCACCAGTGCAGCTGATGGCAAGTTGACGGGGTTGGGACAGGATATCGAGCAGCTGGTTGAGATAGGTTTTCGCCAGTGGCACCAACTGTTTGGTCACCAGATGGCGTACGGGAGGAATCATCATCGCCACAGACAGCACCACCACCACGATGCCCAGTACGATCACCAAAGTATTGGTGGGGATGGCCCCTGAGAGCATGTTGCGTCCGGTGAACATGCCGATGATCACCAGCATGAGGAAATACACCCCGTAATACACCACCAGCGCGGCACTCATGATCGCCGTGGCGGCGGTGCTGCGGTATCCGGATTTGCGCAGGAACTGAAGATTGACGAAAGACGGTCCCACACCGGCGGGCATGGATACCGTAGCGAAGCCGCCGGCCACCTGGCTCATGAACACGCCCGTGTTGTTGCGTTTGCTGCGATCCATCAGCGAACCCAATGATATCGAAGAGCCGATCCAACCACACACGCCGAAGATAAGTGTGATTACGGCCATCAGCGGATTCGCGTTGGTCAGGGCGTCGATGATCTCTTCAGGCTTGAGCTGGGTGAACACCACCACCACGGCCACAATGACCAGCAGCATCGTGATCATCGAGCGCCAGGAGAAACGGGCGAGCGTCACCGGTTCACCGGCTTCTCCGTTGTCGTCATCGTTCAGATCGGCGAGCTTGCCTCGTAACGATTTGAGCAGTTGCTTGTTCCAGCTGTCCAAGGACCTGGTGGTGGAGGGAATGGCCATTTTCTGGATGAATGGCGCAATGGAGGCGAGCGTCAGATCGCCCCATGCCTCGCGTGCCGCATCTACCGCTGGCTCCACGCCGATCAACGAGGCAAGGAGCGTCAGCAACTGCACCTTATCGAGAGCGGTGTTGGCGGCGCTGGAGGCGTTGTCCCCGTCACCCCATCCGGCGATCACCGCCGTGCCGTCTTCGAGCCTTGCCAGTGTGGAAGGGATGATGCGCCGGTGCGTATAGCCTCGGCGATTGGCCACAGACAAGTAACGCATATACGCCACTGCATCGGCCTTGGTCAACGTCTTGAGATTGGCGGGCATGGCGATCGTGTTCGCATCCAGTACCAGAATGGCCGATTCGTCCGTGTCGGCGATGCCATAGGGGGCCGGTGCAGGAAGCTTGATATTGTGCAGTCCGAGCAGCATGGACAGATGATGCTGCACGGCATCGCGCACGGAACGGTCACGGCGTATGGACACGCTGGTGAATCGCACCCAATCCCACAGTTGTTTGAAATATCCCGCCGTATGGGTCTGCGCATCAAGCACGGATACGATGAAGGTGCGCCCATCGGTGGTATGCAGGTCATACAGGCGCGAGCCGGTGGTCAGGTCATCCTCCAGGGTGGCGTCCAGGGATCCCCTCCTTCCGTCCACGGGGTCCTGATGCCTGATCAGGGAGGCGGTCTCCAATCCGATGCCGCTGAGCGCCGTGACGAGCGCCTCGCCCCAGACGCCTTTGTTCTGCGTGCCCACGATGAAACGGATGAGCATGCCCACCGTGCGCCCGGCCGTCATGGACACCAGAGTGCCGGTGACCGAATGCCAGGAGAGCACGACCATCACGGCCGCGGTGATGTAGAGGATATTCCATCCCCATTTCACCGTGGAGCGGGTTCGACGAGGGCCTGCGGCCGTCAGAAACGCCGCCATGCCGGCATATATGTCCGGCAATAGGCCGGAGCCGAAGGAGGTGGCGGCCGAAAGCAATGCCATCGCCAGAGTGTGATCATTGATGCCGCTGACCAGCGTGGAAACACCCCATGCCGTGCCGTATCCAGCAAACATGGCAATGGCTGAGATCGCGGCTTGAGGCCATTCGCGGGAGAGCAGTAGCTGCCCCAGCACGGTGACCACAATGATGATGGTCATCAACTGCGTCAGCACTGTGGAAGGGTAGTTGGCCAGCCAGTTGATGGCCTGTGCGGCGGTATGCGCATCGGACTCCACTCCACGGGTCATACCACCCATGAACACTGCGAATACCATGACGATTGCCGCGGCCAGCAATGATAATGCGCCTCTGGCCAGATCGCCGAAATCGTGTGTGCGTTTCGGCGCCACGTCGTCAATGATCGGACTTGCCACCTGAACTCCTCTTGCCGTTCCTTGTCGTCAGCTTCGTCATACAACAGGTCATACGACAAGGCGCGCACGCCATCGCGCACGCGCCTTGCTCCATCATGGTGATGCGTACGTCCTGCCTCAGCGGTCGAATGCCACGAGTTCCGAAGCCACTCCGGTATAGGTGGCCGGGGTCAGGGCCTTCAGACGGGCGGCGGTCTCGGGATCGAAGGACTGCTGATCGATGAACTGCTCGACCTGCTCCTTGTCGATGGTGTGGCCTCGCATCAGCTCCTTGACCTTCTCGTACGGCTTGTCCATGCCGGGCAGACCGCGCAGCTCGCAGGCGCGCATGGCGGTCTGGATGGGCTCGCCGAGCACCTCCCAGTTCTCGTCCAGCTCGCGCTCGATCACTGCATCATGCGGGTGGATGGACTTCAGACCGCCCATCAGGTTGTGCAGGGCGAGCAGCGAATACCCGAGCGCCGAACCGATGTTGCGCTGGGTCGTCGAATCGGTCAGATCTCGCTGCCAACGGGATTCCACCAGCGTGGCGGAAAGCGTGTCCAGCAGCGAGCAGGACAGTTCGAAGTTCGCCTCGGCGTTTTCGAAGCGAATCGGGTTGACCTTGTGCGGCATCGTGGAGGAGCCGGTGGCGCCCTTGACCGGCACTTGGGCGAACACGCCACGGGAGATGTACATCCACACGTCCACGCACAGGTTGTGCATGATGCGGTTCGCGTGGGAGACGGTGGAATAGAGCTCGGCCTGCCAGTCGTGGGATTCGATCTGCGTGGTCAGCGGGTTCCAGGTCAGACCCATGCGGTTGGACACGAATTCACGGGAGACCGCAATCCAATCCACGTCCGGGCAGGCTGCAAGATGCGCGCCGAACGTGCCGGTCGCGCCGTTGATCTTGCCCAGATACTCCTGGCCCTTGATGTGCTTGAGCTGACGGTTCAGTCGGTAGACGTAGACGGCGAGCTCCTTGCCGAGTGTGGTCGGCGTGGCCGGTTGACCATGGGTCAGGGACAGCAGCGCCTTGTCCTTGTATTCTTCCGCCTTGCCGGCGAGATGGTCGATGATCTCCTCGAACGCCGGTTCCCAGACGTTGTTCATCGCGTTCTTCACGCAGCGGGCGATGGACAGGTTGTTGATGTCCTCCGAGGTGCAGGCGAAATGCACGAGGGTCTTGAGACGATCGTTGATGTTTGTCAACTCGGCCGGGGCCTTGTCGATCTGGTCGTCGATGTAGTATTCCACGGCCTTCACATCATGATGGGTCACGGCCTCGTGCGCGGCATGCTGCTTGATGCCCTCGGCACCGAAATCCTCGGGGATCGCACGCAGGAACGCCTTCTCGGCTTCGGTGAACGGCTTGACGCCATCCACAATCGGCTGGTTGCCGTTGCCTTCGAAACCGTTGGCCAGCAGAATCATCCATTCGACCTCGACGCGCATGCGCTCGCGGTTCAGCGCGGGCTCGCTCAGGTATTCCACGAGCGGGGCGGTAGCCGCATGATAGCGGCCGTCAAGCGGGGTCAATGCAATTGCGGGGGAAATATCAGTAAGCTTCATGCGTTCTAGGGTACTTCCAGCCGTGAACCGGACGTGTGCTGCGTCATGCGGCCTTGGAAGTAACGGGTCTCCTTGAGCTCGCCGGTGATGGTCTGCTGGAAATGCTCCTCATGCCGCTGCAGGGCGGGGGAACCCAGGTCGGTGGCGTTGCCGTAGGCCGCCTGATGGTATTTGATCCAATGACTGATCTCCCGCCCGTCGGTGCCGCCTCCCGCCACTGGAGCGGCGGCATAGGCGTTCCGTCCGTAAATCGGTGCGGTAGCCGGTGTGCACGAACCGTCGTCGTTGATGGTGCCGGGTGTCGCCGCAGGAGCGGGCGAGACATGTCCCCGTACGGTCAGCCAATGATCGGAGTCCGGATTCGAGGCGCCGTCCAAGGCTGCCACCAGTTCATCGTCGATCTCTACGCTGGTCACCCAGGTCTTCTCGGGAATCGGGTGATTGGCGACTGGAGAACCGGCCGTCACCACGTGTTCGATGCTGTAGTCGTCCGCCCAGTCGGAGGCGATGGTCGCCGCCACGATGCCGCCTTGCGAGTGGCCGATAAGCGCCACCGGCTCGTCCTTGCCGATGCCTGCCTGCTGCATCGCCTCGGTGACCATCCGGACACTGTCCGCCCGCATACGGCGTTCTCTGTCGTCACTCATCAGCTCCACGTTTTGCTCCCATCCGAATGGGGAATCCGACTTGCCGTCGGTGCCGGGAATGGTGACGAGCCAGGCATTGGTGCCGTCAGTCCGCTCATAGCGTTGAATGGCCACGGTGCCATATTCGAGACCGCTGTTGAGGTCGATTTTGCCCAGCCGTTCTTCGGCGAGACGACGCAGATTCTCCATCGCATCGCCCACGCTGCCGCTCAATCGCACCACTTCGGTGCGGGCATACACCTCCTTGACGTCAAGATGATTGCCTTGCAGGATGTCCTTCACCGGACCGGAGACATTGGCGATCTTCCCGGCGCCGGCATTCACCTCGTCGGTATGCTTCATGCCTTCGCCGATGGCGATACCTCCGACCATGGATCCGATGCCGCTCATCACACCCTCTTGCAGGGCATAGGTGGAGGTGGACATCCATGACGCATTCGGTTTGCCTTCGATCACCCAGCCGGAAATCAGCCCGCCCAGGGCCACCGCCGCAGTACCGACCAAGGCATAGCCGGGTTTCCACTGGGTGCCAGCCTGTATCAATTCAGTGAAGGTACGACGGACTGCGAGCTCCGCTTCGGAATACAGCGAATGGGCGCGAATCAGCAGGCTTGCGGTGTCGGACAGTTCGATGCTGAGTCTTCGACAGGCTGCCGCATGTTCCGTGCATCGGGCTCCCAGCGTGGTGTATGACAAGGTGGTGTGATCGGGGGTTACCGCCGATGGGTCGCCCGCGGTTAGCGTGGCACACATGGGCGCACTGGTTCGATGCGATTGAAGCTGCAATGCGGCATCACCCCAGGAGACGGACAAGGCGTCGTATCCTGATGCTTCATCGTCAAGCGCTTTGGCGATTGCCGTGTATTCCTCAAGGGTGGCAGGAGCATATCCGCGACCGCCGTGGACGGAGGCTTCGACCTGCCAATAATATGTGGATTCCGACATAGTCATCCCCTCGCCAATCGTTCGGTGGTGTCCATGTCGGATTCCAACGCGGCAGACGCCTGCCGGATCCAATCCAATCTTGCGCGGAACAGTTCCGCTGCATTGCCTGTCCATATGATGTTATTTGCCTTGGCACTTGCCGTGGCGAAGCGTTCGTTGACGGCAAGCGTGGCGGAGCGTTGGATGCCGATGAGGTTTCGGCTGCGCTCCACCGCTGTATGGCATGGGCAGGTGCCATAGTTGAACGGTGTCACCGTATTGCCGGCGAATCCACCGATGGGGTCGATGGCCGCCGGATTGTGCTGCGCGTTCGTGAATGTTGGATTGGTGCTGAATGCGTTCATGAATCCAGCTAAAGGGACAATGGTGTGACGTGTCCAGCTGAAACGACCTATGTGGTTCCAGCTTACGGAAAATGGGTGGGTTTATCCACGACAAATGTGAATAAACCCTGTAGACCCCCCGTAGACAAGAGCGTCATAATGATTCGAGCCCGTTTATCCACAACAAATGAGGATAAACGGGCCCTGATAATCTCTGCCTGATGCATCTGGCCGATGTGACTTGCCGATTATAGACAGCCCGATAGCTAGTCTTACCGATTGCGCGACGTCATCGACACTGCCGACCAGGCATCACCATGGTTTCGTGGTATTGCCCTTGTTCTGATCGGTGTTCTGTTCGGTCTTGGTGTTGGTTTTGGTGTCGGTGGACTGCTGGTTCGCCTTCATCAGCTCCTCGACCTGCTTCTTCTGCTCCTCGGTCAATGCTCCGCCTCGCTTCGCATTCGAGGACGAGGATTCATCGGCCTGTTGCGGCTCAGCGGACTGAGACGTATCACCTTCAGTCTGTGCCTTGGCTTTCTTCAAGGTGATCGTCGTTAGCTGGGAGGAAATGGAAGCGTTCGCGTCGATGGCATCCCTGATCTGCGGCAACAGCACCCCGCGCATCTGACCGGCTTCCGCGAATTGCGCATCGGTCTGCTCCTGCTGCGCATGCAGCGTACTCACGTCGGTCGACTCATCCTGAGCGGCTTTGATGTTGGCGTTCAGAGATGCGGTGGCCTGATTGAAGGTGATAGCGGCCGAAAGGTTCACTGCGGCGACTCCTGCCACGGCCGTCAGCAGCGCGATGACGACGATCAATGCGATACGCATACCCAACGGTGCGCGGGCGTGGCGCGTGCCTGCGTTATCTGATGCACTCATAGCAGCCTCCTTGAAACCGTGATCCATGCGCCGAGCTCCCAGGCCAGCAGGAGCACCATCGCGATGGCGAGCGGCCAGACCATCGCAACGGTCCGCGTGCGTTCCTTTGCCGTCGTCGTTACACGCCATTGGCTTGAAGCCTTGCCGGAGACCTGTCCATCCAGTGTGGACGTTGCATTCGTAGCAAGGTATGTGCCGCTGATTTCGTCAGCGATGTCCTTCAGATTCTGCTCATCCAATTTCGAGATGCCGGGCTGACCGGTGTCCGGATCGGTGACCCACTGGTCGGTGGTGGAGGAATCGCCGGCGCTCACCCCATCGGCTATCACGGGAATCCTGCCGCCTTCAGCGGAACCTACGCCAACCGTGAAACCATCGTCCACGTATTGTCTCAGTGCAGAGAAACTGCGGCGTGCGGCGCTTGAGGTCTGTTCGCCGTCAGTGATGAGATAGAGCACGATGGCATCATCGGGGTGCGCGTCGCGAATCGACTTGGCGGTGACCAACAGCTGGTTGATTGGGGCATCCAAATTGGACCCGGATGATACGGACGTGGATTCGACGGCCAAGGTATCGGCCCAATTGTCGATGGCGGGAGCGTCCGGAGTCAACGGCACATCCAATGTTCCGGACGCGCCAAAGTGCAGCGCCGCGAAACTGGCGTCGCCATAACTGGCCGTGATATCGTGCACGGCTTTGCGCGCTGCGGCGATGCGCGATATCGTCTCATCGGAACCATAGTGGGCATCCTCCACCGCCATGGAACCGGTGGTGTCCACCGCCACGATCACATCAGTGGCATTGATGGCGCGTGATGTGGTGGGAGCCACCACACTCGGGGTCAATACCATGATTGAGGCGATCAGCAGCATCGCCGTGCGACGTATGCATACCCATACGGTTTCGTCGGTGGCGTTGTTCGCGCGACGCCGGACGAACTGGATGATTTCAGCCACGGCCATCAGCGCCAGCACTGCGGCCAGTGCTCCGCCGGCAATCCAGCCCAGAGCGGGGGAGAAGGTGAATTCGCTCATCGCCTCAACCTCCATGCGCATGCCAGAACAATGACCACGGCCACCACCAAAGCCAGCGTCCACCATCCGGGGGCGTCGGTCATGGAAGCCTTTGCCTTGCTGTTGGATTCGGTGTCACGCCGTGATTGGATGTCCCTGACCAATTCCTCCACGGACCGGCCATTCGACTGCGTCAGGAACACGCCGCCATGGGATTCGATGGCTGTTTTCATGTCCGATGTTGTTTGCTCGCCCTCACTTGATTTCGGCCCGGAATACAGGCCATCCACCGTGATATTGGTTTGCCGGGTAAGGTCGAGCGCCTCGTCAAGAGAGTATGTCGGCTTGCCCGAGACCACATTATCGGTGGCGAGTACGATCGAGGCCGCGCGCTGGCGTGAGGCGTTCGCCTCGCTCGCCGAGCCGTACGCAAAGCCGGGCAGCATGGCGGCGCAGGAGACCACGCCATCGCCTATCAGTGACGTGGCGTCTTTCCTGTTCTGCGTGCCTTCCAGCCAATCCGCTATTTTCTGGTAATCCGCATCGGACATCTTGTCGATATCATCCTGGGTCTCCACGCCTTTGAGCGCTGTACTGGCGGCAGTCAGCTGCTTGGTGACCAGATCATAGTCGTCGGTGAGCGGGAACACCGTACGGGACGTGGAATTGAAGATGCTCAGGCCGATGCGTTCCCCCTCGAAATGCTTGACCAGCTCCAGATAGGTGTCGATGACCTCACGGTCATACGGCAACGTGGAACCGGATACATCAAGGCACAATACAATGTCCCTGCTTGATGCGCGCTCATCGCCGGCACCCACTTGGGAGGGGCGCGCCACCAACGCAACGGCCAATGCCAATGCGATGGCCATAGCCACCACGGCAACCCGATTCACCACACGCCACTGATGGAACAGGCGAGAGGCATGCTCGGTATTGAGGTCTTCATCCAATGAGAACACGGCCTCATCATTGGTATCGCGGCGGCGGGCGAACGCGACGATGAGCGTCACGACGGCCACGGCCACCAGAATGCCGGCCAATGCGGCCCAGGGCCAATGCCAGGCAAGCATCATGGACGCCACCTTTCCACAAGATTGGCTACCCAATCGGCGGCCTGAGGCACCGTGACCGATCGTGCATGGATATTGAACGCAGGATCGGCGAACTCCGGGGGATACAACGCCTCGATGGTCTGCCTCAGCGTGTCCAGGCCCTGTCTGTTCGCGGACGTGCGGTCGAGGCGCGTCAAATCGGTCAAGGTACTGGAATGCAACGACCTTCCGGAGGCGTCCGTCGCGAAATCTCGTGCCACCAAGGCCAATTGCGTCAAGGCCTCCTCACGGCTCAATGCGCCGCGCTCATGCTGGTCGACTATCGCGTCGATGCGTGCATGCCATAGGGCTTTGGCGCTGGTACTGCGGTGCGCGCCGTGGGGCTGTTTCACCTTGGCGGGTTTGAGGGGCGAACGGGACAATATCACCACGGCGACAATCAGGCCGAGTGCAAGCAGAAGGCAGACGGCAATCACCGCGACGAGCGGGCCGGTCAGGGACAGCTCGTCCTGAGGATGAAGATCTGCGGGCTCGACGGCCAGAGTCAATGCGAACGGCATCATCGGCGATCACCTGCCAGCTGCAGTTCCGGCGACGAGCCAAGCTGATTGCGCGTGGTACGTGCCAGGGCGACGGACACCAGATGCACGAAACGGTCGAACATCTCCTCGCTGGAATCGGCACGAATCAGGAACGATCCGGTACGATTGAGCTCCTGTTCCAGTGAGGCTGCCATATAGTGACGATGCGTCTCGACCTCACGTGCACTGACTGCTGATCGCATGAACGCCGGTACCCGTCGGCCGGTCACGCCGTCCAATGGTGCGGCATGATGTTTGGATAGTGGTGTGAACGGGTTCAGCGTCGCCACATCGATCAGCACCAGCGGGTGCGTCCGGGCGATGTGGCGCAGTCCTACAATCTGCCCCTCTGACAGAGCATGCTCGTCGGTGGCCAATACGATCAGTGCGTTGCGGTCCTTGATGCGTCTCGCGTATTCCAGCAAGGCGTCGATATTGCGTCTGTGCGTCCACTGACGTTCCAGTGCCTTGTCCAAGGTGCGCTCGAACTGTGCGAAGCCGCCATTGAAGGGAATGCGGGTGATGCTCGCCTCATCGGAGAAGACGATGGACACATCGTCCGAGCGGCGCAAAGACAACGCGGCGAACATGCGCAACGCATTTGCAGCCACCTCATACGCCCTCTCGCCGGAAGGACAAACGCCGGTCATCTCACGGCCTACATCCATGAGCAGCCAGACGCGTGAAGTCGCCAGACGCTCACGCTGCACCACCATGGGCTGTCCCTGTCTGGCGCTGGTCTTCCAATCGATCAGCCGGGACTCGTCACCAGGCGCGTAGGCGCGCACATCCATGATATCGCCGGCGCCACCATGGCGTCCGGACGCGTGCTCGCCCTCCAGCACGCCCAACGCCTTGCGCACGGTGGGCAAGGCGATCTGGGTGCCGAGGGCCTCGATCTTTCTGCGAATCGTTTGCGAACTCACGGAACAGGAACCGTTTCGACGATCTTATCCACGATCTGGTCGCTGGTCACACCGTCGGCCAACGCCTCAAACGTGAGCACGATACGATGACGCAGCACCTCATGGACGAATACCTTGATATCTTCCGGCACCACATAGTCACGGCCGGAGAGCAGCGCCTTCGCCTGTCCGATACGAGTCAGGGCGATGGTGGCGCGCGGCGAAGCGCCCAGACGGACCAACGCCGACAATCCCTTGATGGGGTGCGATCCCGCGCCGCGGGATGTGGCGGTAATATCGACCGCATACTTCATGATGGCGTCGGCCACGTGCACACGACGTGCAGCCCTACGCAGGAACTCCACGTCGGATACGGTGATGCGCTCTCCCGTGATGGTGTCGGGGCCGATCATGTCCGATCCCCTGCGGGTGAGCATGGCCAGCATGCGGGTCTCCTCGTCGGCGGACGGGTAGGTCATCACCGCTTTCATCATGAAACGGTCCATCTGGGCTTCGGGAAGATTGAATGTGCCCTCCTCCTCGATGGGGTTCTCGGTCGCGATGACCATGAACGGCTTGGGCAGTTCGATTCGCTGCCCGCCGATGGTGGTGGCACCCTCGGCCATTGCCTCGAGCATGGCCGACTGGGTCTTGGCGTTGGATCGGTTGATCTCATCGAGCAAGACGAAATTCGCGTGGATCGGTCCGATCTGCGTAGTGAATTTCTGCGAGGCGAAATCGAACACCTGAGTGCCGGTCAGATCCGACGGCATGAGATCAGGGGTGCACTGCACACGTTTGAACGAACCGGATACACAAGTGGCCAGCGTCTGCGCCGCCGTGGTCTTGGCCAGACCGGGAACGGACTCAATCAGGATATGCCCGCCGGCGACCAGCGTCACGATCAACGACTCGCGCAGATTGTCCTGCCCCACCAAGGTCTGGGCGAAACGTGCGCGGATGGTATCGGCCAGCAGCCGTGCGCGTTTGGCATCATCAAGGCCCAGGGGTGCTGCGGCACCGGGGATCGGAGCGGTCTGGGGTGTGGCGGCTGGGGGTTGGATCATCGGCTGCGGCGGGAGTTGCGGTTGCGTGGGGAACAAAGTCATGCCCACCACTGTAACTACCAACACTGACTGTTTGCTTTACGCCAACGGTCCAGCAGTTGTGGTCATGCTGCGCATGGCTTGTTTCTGGCTCGCCTGTCGGCTCGCACGTTGGCTACAAACAGCACACTGTGCTGTTTGCTTTACGCCAACGGTCCTGTAGTTGTGGTCATGCTGCGCATGGCTTGTTTCTGGCTCGCCTGTCGGCTCGCACGTTGGCTACAAACAGCACACTGTGCTGTTTGCTTTACGCCAACGTCCATGTAACCGGGGTGGCGCCTTGGGCGATTAGGGCTTGATTGGTGCGGGAGAAGGGTCTGGAGCCGAAGAACCCGCGTGATGCGGACAATGGGCTGGGATGGGGCGACTTGATGATGGTGGCGTTAGTGAGCAGCGGTTCAAGGCTTTGCGCATTGCGCCCCCAGAGAATGGCCACCAGCGGTTTTGGTTTACCGTTGGCATCCACGCGGGCGTTCAGGGCGCGGATAGCGGCTTCGGTGACCTGTTCCCATCCTTTGCCTTGATGGGAATTCGGTCTGCCCACACCCACGGTCAGACATCTGTTCAACAGCATGACCCCCTGTGTGGTCCAAGGCGTCAGGTCGCCATTGGACGGCATAGGAACTCCCAAGTCGTCCACCAGTTCCTTATATATGTTAATAAGACTCTTGGGAAGCGGGCGAACATCAGGCGCCACGCAAAAACTCAATCCGACGGGATGGCCGGGTGTGGGATAGGGGTCCTGCCCGACGATGAGCACCTTGATGGTGTCGAAGGGGATGGTGAACGCGCGCAGGATATTGTGACTTGCGGGCAGCCAAGGGCGCCCTGCCGCGTTTTCCGCTCTCAGAAAATCACCCATGTGATGGATGACGGGCTCCACATCGGCCAAGGCATGCGCCCAGCCCGGTTCTACCAGTTCGCTCAGCGGTTTGATCATGGTTCCATACTCTAGCCAAACGTGCATATACAGTGCATGTCCGTGACATGGCATGCGACGCGCTAGCCCATTTCGTGCCGGACGGTTACACTCGGGTGTAGTTTGCATGAAGGAGGCCGGCGTATGGCGCGCGACAAAGTGACCTACGAATCATATGAACAGGATGTCTTCGACAATCCGCCCCAGGGTCCCGTCGGGGCTCATCGCGGTTCCCGCCCGGTCATGACCCGCGTCGCGCCATTCATCATCGTGATCGTGGTGGCTGCGCTGTGCGGCTTCGGCGCTTGGGCATATGGCAGTGGCGAGTATCAGAACCTGCTGAATCTGAAGACACCCCAATCCACGACGGCGTCCAGTGACACGACGCAATCCACGACGAAGTCCGATTCGTCGGCATCCGACTCTTCGGATTCCTCGAGTTCCTCGGATTCCTCTACCAGTGATTCGTCGGCAAGCGATGATTCGAGTTCCTCAGCCGATTCGTCCAGCAGTGATTCATCCAGCAGCGACCAGAATGCGCAGCAGCAAACGCAACAAGCCCAGACCGCGACTGTGAACAAGGCCACACAAGTACGTGTGGTGAACGGCACCGGAGTCTCCGGATACGCCGGACAGAAGGCGGACGTGTTGCAGACCGCAGGATATACCAGTGTGGAAGCGGCCAATCCTACCGGTTCATTGCCAACCGGCACGGTGGTGTGGTATCAGAATGAAACCGACAAGGCCACCGCTCAGGACGTAGCCAATACGCTGGGGATTACCGCGGTGGAACAGGTTCAGGGACTGTCCGCTCCGATTACGGTTGTGCTGTTGAACTAGCATTTGTGCCAAGTATCTAGGAGAGTATCGCGACGATCATAGGCAGCGGCGATGTGACTGAATTTCAGGTGTAATCGCGTTGGGTTTGTGGAAAACCGGAGAAGCTATTCAGCCCATGTAGTGAGACGATTTTTTCTTGTTCTTCGGCTTCTGATTGGCATTGTTCCCTCGTCACTGTACAATCATGCTCTAGTCGCGAGGTAGGGGGAGCGCGATGCGGTTCTTTCTACGTTCCCTAATGGTATGTTCGCGACGCCTAGGGAACAAAGGAAAGATCAGATATGGCACAAGGTACCGTAAAGTTCTTCCTTGCCAAGAAGGGGTTCGGGTTCATACAGCCGGACGGCGGAGGCGAGGACGTTTTCGTGCATTACGCGGAAATCAAGGACGACGGCAGCAACAATAAGTTCAAGATGCTGTATGAGGGCGATCGGGTGGAATATACGCCCGTCTCGTCTGGTAAAGGTACTCAGGCTAAGGATGTCGTCAAGTTGTCTTCTGGCGAAGAACGTCCCGAGTGAGTGGTTTGCCCGCAACGACGCAGATAAGGTCCCGGTTGGTGATGTCTCATCGACCGGGACCTTTTGCGTGGTCTTCCAACGGCCAGGTTCGTTTTCATGCCGATAGCGCAATCTCCAAACACGATGTTGGCACTCTCGGGCGGAGAGTGCTAATGTCACAGTTAGCACTCGGAGGGCGAGAGTGATAACCGGCAGCTGACGGTCGGTTCGCCCATCGGCTCTCGCGGGTGATAACGGTATACATAGCCATTTGGAGGAACACACAACCATGGCAAAGATCATTTCTTATGATGAGGAAGCCCGTCAGGGCATGCTGGAGGGCCTCGACAAGCTCGCCAACACCGTCAAGGTCACGCTGGGCCCGAAGGGCCGCAACGTCGTGCTCGACAAGACCTATGGCGCTCCGACCATCACCAACGATGGCGTGTCCATCGCCAAGGAGATCGATCTCGAGGATCCGTACGAGCGCATCGGTGCCGAGCTGGTCAAGGAAGTCGCCAAGAAGACTGACGATGTCGCCGGCGATGGCACCACCACCGCAACCGTGCTCGCCCAGTCCCTGGTTCACGAGGGCCTGAAGAACGTGGTCGCAGGCTCCAACCCGATCGCCCTGCGTCGTGGTATCGAGAAGGCCACCGAAGTCATCGTCAAGGAGCTCGTCGCCGCCGCCAAGGACGTCGAGACCAAGGATCAGATCGCTGCCACCGCAACCATCTCCGCCGCTGATCCCGAAGTCGGCGAGAAGATCGCTGAGGCTCTGGACAAGGTCGGCCAGGACGGCGTGGTGACCGTCGAGGACAACAACCGCTTCGGTCTGGACCTCGACTTCACCGAGGGCATGCGCTTCGACAAGGGCTACATCGCTCCGTACTTCGTGACCAATGCCGACGATCAGACCGCCGTGCTTGAGGATCCGTACATCCTGCTCACCTCCGGCAAGGTCTCCTCTCAGCAGGACATCGTGCACGTCGCCGAGCTGGTCATGAAGACCGGCAAGCCGCTGCTGATCATCGCCGAAGATGTTGATGGCGAGGCTCTGCCTACCCTGATCCTGAACAACATCCGTGGCACCTTCAAGTCCTGCGCCGTCAAGGCTCCGGGCTTTGGCGACCGCCGCAAGGCCATGCTGCAGGATATGGCCATCCTGACCGGTGCTCAGGTCGTGTCCGATGAGCTGGGCCTCAAGCTTGACTCCATCGACGTCTCCGTGCTCGGCCACGCCAAGAAGGTCATCGTCTCCAAGGATGAGACCACCATCGTTCAGGGTGCCGGCTCCAAGGAAGACATCGACGCCCGCGTGGCTCAGATCCGTGCCGAGATCGAGAACACCGATTCCGACTACGATCGCGAGAAGCTGCAGGAGCGTCTCGCCAAGCTGGCCGGCGGCGTGGCCGTCATCAAGGTCGGCGCTGCCACTGAAGTCGAGGCCAAGGAACGCAAGCACCGCATCGAGGATGCCGTGCGCAACGCCAAGGCCGCTATCGAGGAAGGCCTGCTGCCTGGTGGTGGCGTGGCTCTCGTTCAGGCTGCCGCCAAGGCCGAGAAGGACGAGGCTGTCACCTCCTTGACCGGCGAAGAGGCTACCGGTGCCGCTATCGTGTTCCGTGCCATCGAAGCTCCGATCAAGCAGATCGCCGAGAACTCCGGTGTGTCCGGTGACGTGGTGATCGACAAGGTCCGTTCCCTGCCGGAGGGCGAGGGCTTCAACGCTGCCACCGACACTTACGAAGACCTGCTGGCCGCTGGCGTGACCGACCCGGTGAAGGTGACGCGCTCCGCTCTGCAGAACGCCGCTTCCATCGCTGGCCTGTTCCTGACCACCGAGGCCGTTGTGGCCAACAAGCCGGAGCCGAAGGCTGCCGCCCCGGCTGGTGCCGGCGCTGACATGGGCTACTGATCGGTATCCGATTGCCAGCTGATTGCAGCTCTAACTGACTGAGTGTCGGGGAGGTTCCTTCGGGAGCCTCCCCGACACTCGTTTTGGATCAGTTCATTGGATTGGCCAGGAATGCAAACGGCGCATCGGTCATTGCGCGAACAGCCGTGAAGCCGCGGCTTCGGCGTCCGCATATACCGTGGACGCTGAAGCCAGTGCACGCTGTATTGATTCCAGTGAGGCCTCCATCTGCTGTTGCGCCGCTCGCCACCCTGCTACCGCTGAGGTGAATTGTGTGGCCGCCGATCCGCGCCAGGCCTCTTGCAGCGCGGCGAGATTGGTATACATGCCGCCGACTGCCTGCCTGATTTGCGCCACGGACCCCGCCACAGCGGCCGACGACGATTGGATTCGCTCGGAATCTACTTGATATTGGGGCATCGTTGCTCCTTTCTGTCGATGATGTGCTCGGTAACGGGCGTTCGTTATTGCGAATACCGAACGCTATGGTGGAGCTTATGGCAAATTCGAATTGGGCGGACGTTTTTATGACCAATGTGGTTCCAGCTTCGGCATCATGCAGTACGACTCAACGACGCAAGGCGGGGAATTGGCTTGTCTGTGCGGTTTTCGCGTGTATTGCACTGGTGCTTGCCTGCATGTCTCTGACCGTCAACGCGTATGGGGATAACTCGGACCCCAGTGCGAATGATTCGAACAGTTCGAACAGTGGCGTCACCATCACCGATAACATCACCGATACTGAGAACCTGCTTGGATCCCATGCCGCCGAAGTCACCGATGCCATTGCGCAGACCGAACAGGAAACCGGCGTGCATGTCCACTTGCTGTACCTGTCCAGCTTCAATAGCGAACAGACGCCGCAACAATGGGCCTCCAATGTATTGGAATCCACCAATCCCCAGCCCAACACCGTGCTGCTGGCGGTGGCCTCCAATGATGGCAATCTGGTCGTGGCGGTCTCTTCCAATTCCGACGAGTGGCTGAGAAACCAGGACACGGTCGACAAATTATCTGATGCCGCGCAGGCGCCTTTGATGAAAAGCACGCCTGATTGGCCCGGGGCGGCCACTGCCATGATGGACCAGATCGCGCAGGCCAAGAAGACCACCACATCACGCTCCACTGTGATGTTTGGCGTCGCGATCATGGTCGGTGTGCTGGTGGTGCTGGCCATCGTGGCCGTCGTGATGGTGAAACGTCGTCGGCGCAAGAGCGCTCATAAGAGCACTGAGAAGAAGCCCAGGAAAAAACTTCAAGCGAGTATTCAGGAAACACCCAGACGGGCGCGCCACTCTAGAAAGCATGAGTAAGCCTATTGAAGCATCGATTGTTGTCGTAGACGACGAACCGTCCATTCGTGAACTTCTGGTCGCCTCGTTGCATTTCGCCGGATTCGAGGTCAACACCGCGGCATCCGGTTCCGAAGCCATCGAAGTGATTGAGAAGGTGCAGCCGGACCTGATTGTTCTTGATGTCATGCTGCCTGACATTGATGGGTTCACGGTAACCCGCCGCATCAGGCAGGAAGGCATCGATGCGCCGGTATTGTTCCTGACCGCGCGCGACGACACCCAGGACAAGATCATGGGATTGACCGTAGGCGGCGACGATTACGTCACCAAGCCCTTCAGCCTTGAGGAAGTGGTGGCGCGCATCCGGGCCATCCTGCGCCGTACCCGGGAGCAGGTGGAAGACGATCCGATTATCCGCGTCGCCGATCTGGAAATCAACGAAGACTCCCATGATGTGACCCGTGCGGGTCAGCCCATCGATCTGAGCCCCACCGAATACAAGCTGTTGCGCTACCTGATGGATAACGAAGGCCGTGTGCTGTCCAAGGCCCAGATCCTGGACCATGTCTGGCAATACGACTGGGGAGGGGATGCCGCCATTGTGGAATCGTACATCTCCTATCTGCGCAAGAAAGTCGATGGCATCGAAGTCACCGATGACAATGGCGAAAAGCACAAGGTGACCCCGCTGATCGAAACCAAGCGTGGCATCGGTTACATGATTCGCGAGCCGAAGCATTAAGACGGCAGGTGTGCATGACCAGCCCTGAGAAGTCCCCGCAGCCAGTTTCTCCGGCATCGCCCGCAGTCTCCGGCACCAAGAGCTCCATGGCAAACACCTCGACAGACAGCAGTCCACGTGTGAATGTGCCGGGGCTCCAGTATCTCAAGGAACATCACGAGCGTAAGCGCAATTTTTTCCTGCGCCATCTTGACCGTGTCTCACTGAGCGGCAAACTTGTGGCCTGCACCATCGTGGTGCTGCTTGTGGGCGTCACAGTGATTTCCTTCTCGATTCGCACTCTGGTGGGCAACTACATGATGGAGAAGGTCGATACGCAGCTTCGTGTGCAAAGCCAGCTGGTGTTCAATAACATCGATCTTCTGGCCAAAGACGATAATTCGAATGGGTTGACCAGCCCCAATTCCTATTTCCTTCAGCTCCAATACACGGACGGCACCAAGGATGCAGACGGCAATCCGCTGACAGTGACGCCGCTGTTGCCACAGCTGAAGGATGGTCTGGTCTCCATACCGGTGCTTCCTTCGGACGGTGATACCTCGGGTATCACGCTCGGGCAGGTGTTCACCGCCCCCGCAGTCGCCAAGCAGATCGTTCAGGTGCAGAGTGACACCGCACAGTCTCCCGCACAGGGCGATGCCTCCGGAGGCGGCGGCACGGATGGCAGCGACTCCTCTCAATCCACCAGCCGCGTCACTACGGTGTTGACTGATCCACGCAACAATGTCAGCCATGCCACGCTTGCTTCGGCGAATTCCCCATGGCGCGTATTGCCGATGCAATGGACCGAACGAGACTCCAAAGGAGTCGAGAAGATACGCGGAGTGATGTATATCGGTCTTTCGCTGTCCGACCAGATCGATACGCTCAATACGCTGACTCGCTACTGCGTGGTCGTGGGCATCGCGGTACTGCTGTTGGGCGGCTCATTATCCACGCTGATCATTCAGCAGACAATGACTCCGCTCAAGCGTATGGAGAAAACAGCGGCGAAGATCGCCGCAGGCGATTTGAGCCAGCGTATCCCATCCGCTCCGGAGAACACCGAAGTGGGGTCGCTCGCCGCCTCGCTCAACACGATGCTCACCCGAATAGAGGTCAGCTTCCATGAGCAGGAAGAGACCACCGAGAAGATGAAGCGGTTCGTCTCCGACGCCAGCCATGAGCTGCGCACTCCGCTCGCAGCGATCCACGGATACGCGGAACTGTACAAAATGCAGCGTGACATGCCCGGTGCATTGGAGCGCGCCGACGAATCGATCGAACATATTGAACGTTCCAGCCAGCGTATGACCGTGCTGGTGGAGGATTTGCTGTCCTTGGCTCGGCTGGACGAAGGCCGTGGCATTGATGTGACGGGCAGCGTGAACCTGGCCTCTCTGGTCACGGATGCCGTGGATGACCTGCATGCGCTTGACCCGAACCGCACGGTCATGCGCAATCGTCTGGCGCTGGCTCCAGGTCGGGACATGAGCCATCCGGCATCGTTGCAGTTGGCGGATGGCGGCTGGGAAGCCGTAACCTTGTCCGGTGACGCGTCGCGCCTGCGCCAAGTGGTCACCAATATCGTGGGCAACATCCACCGGTATACCCCTGCCGATTCTCCGGCGGAAGTGGCGATTGGCACCATGCCCGCCGCCATCGACCCCCGGCAGCTGTCCCAGATGCCTACCACAGAGGCGTCGATGCGGCGCTTCATCGATGCCGCCGAAGTCGGCGCTTCGATGCAGACCGGATACCGGTATGCCGTGTTGCAGTTCGTGGACCATGGCCCCGGCGTTCCGCCTGAATCTCGGTCGAAGATTTTCGAGCGTTTCTACACCGCCGATCCTTCGCGGGCACGGCAGAAGGGCGGCACCGGATTGGGCATGGCCATCGCACAGTCCGTAGTCAAAGCGCATCATGGATTCATTTGCGCCACCGGTACGGAGGGAGGCGGCCTCACTTTTACCGTCATCCTGCCCATCGAACGGATGGCTTCCGCGCCGGCCGGACATCAGACGCAGACCAAGCCCGCCAAAACGAAGACCTCGTGGTTCTCAGGTGAGCGTAAAGCGTAAGACGACTCAGCCCGGTGGCACAGGTCAAGGCCTGTGAGGTACACTATACCTTCGGTTCATTACTCCCTAAGCACTAAGGAAGGTTTCGCAATGCCCACCGGTCGAGTTCGTTGGTTTGACGCAGCCAAGGGTTATGGCTTCATCACCAGTGAGGAAGGCAAGGACGTGTTCCTGCCGGCTCAGGCCCTGCCCTCTGGCGCCACTACGCTGCGCAAGGGTGCCAAGGTGGAGTATTCCGTGGTGGACGGACGTCGTGGCCCGCAGGCCATGGATGTACGCCTGATCGCATCGGCACCGAGCCTGGTGAAGGCCACCCGTCCCAAGCCGGATGACATGGCTGCCATTTGCGAGGACCTCATCAAGATGCTTGACTCCGCAGGCAACACACTGCGTCGACACCGCTACCCGTCTTCCGCCGAAAGCAAGAAGCTTGCTTCGTTGCTGCGTGCTGTGGCGGATCAATTTGATGTACAGGATTGATTGATCCATGACCGATACTGATGAGACCACGGTGACGCCCGATCCTCGCGCCATAGCGCAGGCCGTGCTGTTCGAGGTTGCGGACGAACCTGAACAGGTAGGCGAGTTCGTCACCGCCAACGAGATGGAGGACTACGTCACCGATTTCCGTTTTGCTGCCCATATCCGCGGTTACGAGGGATGGCAGTGGTCGGTGACGTTGTATCACGACCCGGAACTCGGCTCGTGGACGGTCAACGAATCCTCACTGATTCCTACTGAGGACGCGCTGCTGCCGCCGAAGTGGATTCCGTGGAAGGACCGTCTGGAGCCCACCGATCTTTCACCGACCGACTCCATTGGCACAGATCCCGACGATGAACGCATCGAAACCGGTGAAATCGAGGAATCCTCACTCGAGGATGTCAATGATGCCGCTGAGACCTTTCGGCTCACGCGGCGTCATGTGCTGAGCCCGCTGGGGCGTGCACAGGCGGCCAAGCGTTGGTATGACGGACCTCGAGGTCCCAAGGCATTGAGCACCAAGACCGCGGACGGCAATTTATGCTCGGATTGCGGGTTCTTTGTGCCGCTGACGGGCGAGCTGAACCGCATGTTCGGCGTCTGCGCCAACAAGTGGAGCCCGGATGACGGTCGTGTGGTCTCGCTCGATCATGGCTGTGGCGAGCATTCCGAAATCGAACCCCCTGAGCCGAGTCGCATCTGGGTGCAGTCCAAGCCTGCTTTGGATGACCTGCATATCGATATCGTGGCGCATGCCAAGACGCGCAGGCAGTCGCCTATCTTGGATGATGATGAGGCTGAGGCTGGATTTGAGGCTGAGGCTGGCGGGCCTGAAGCTGTCAAGGTTGCCGAGGTTTCCGAAGCGACGGACGAGACGACGACCGTATCTGAGGTGGGAGAGGCCTCCGATACCACTGCGGATGCTATTGATGCCGTTGATGCCGGACACGCCGGCACGCAGCCGACTGACGTGTCTGGCGCGCCAGAAGGGACGGCATTGTCGGAAGGCGGCCTGGACGGCAGTGATTCGAGCCATGTTGAGGACGTCGTTGCCGACTCGACCGATATCACCGAGAACGATGCGACAATCTCGGTGACGGATGCCTCCGATGCGGTGGCTGGATACCGTGATGCGGATCCCGGCTCGCTGTCCGACGAAACGTCGGCTGAATCGGATCCCGATGACGGGGAAGACGGCACCATTCGTGATGATGACGACGAGTCCGAACCGGACGACGACGCTCTTGATCATGCGGATTCCGTTGGCGTCGATATCGACGATGACGATATCGATGACGAGGATGACGATGAGGATGACGAGGCCACCGAAGAGGACATCCTTGCCAACACCACCGTGGATGACGGCGATGATGACGGCGACATGGATGATGATTTGGTTGACGATGATTCCGCCGTATCGGAAGATGTGTCGCCGGAACTGGAAACCGTCATCGATCTGATCGAGCAGCTTCGTCAGAGCAGGACCGAGGAAGTCGTCGACACCGATGATACGGACATCGACTCCCCGGATGGTGCTGATGACGCTTCGCACAACGAGCAATAGACGCAGAATACTACGTGGGGAATGCCTGGCTTCATTGTAGGGAGAGTTCCGCCAGAAATACCTTGGGGTGCTGTGTGTGGGGAGAATCCATGGGGTGCTGTGGAAGGGGGAAAAGAATCCGTAGGACGCTTCGCGACGGGAGCGCCCCACGGAACGATTATCTCAGTGCACGACGGTCACCGTGCATTCGGCGAAGTTGACGATCTGACGGGACACCGAGCCGAGGAAGTGCGCATCCAGACCGGACAGGCCTCGCGACCCGACCACCAGATGACTTGCATACCGGGAAGCGGCGATCAGTCCCTTGGACGCCGGGATATGGAAAGCGTCGAAGGCGACTTTCACGCCTTCGGGAACGGATACCTTGGCCATCAGATCCGAGAGTATCGCTTCGGCGCGCTGCTGTCCGACCTCCACCGGCGCAACGGCGTTCTCATAACCCGGGATTACCCCGAGGTCGCGTAACTGCCAACAGAACATCACGTTCAGCGGCTTGTCATGGATGCGGGCCTGTTCCAACGCGAAATCAAAGGCGTGCCGAGAGGTCTCTGAGCCATCGACGCCAACCACCACCGGCCGGCCGGCCGGCTTGGCTTCAGGCGCGGGATTCACGTAATGCACCGTCGTGTCACTTGGGGTGAGCGCATTGGCGATGGCGTCGGTCACGGTCTCCTCTTCGCTGCCGCTGATACGCACCACGGTCACTGGAACCTGCGCTTCTTCGGCCAAGGAGGCGGATAGCGAACCGAGGAACCAACGCGCCACGCGCCCCAGTGAACGCCGCCCCACGACGATCTGCTGGGCGTTATGCCCGATCTGCAACAGGGCAGCGGTGCCCGAAGCCTTGACGGAAGTGAGTTTGAGGTTCGCGGGATCGAAGTCAATGCCTTTGGCGGCTCGATCCACCCAGTCGCGCAGTTCATTCGCTATGTCATGTCGGATGGTGGCCCAAGCCTCGTCGCTATCGGGCTCCGACCCCATGTCCCAGGAATGGGTCCAGCCGAATACCGCATTGACGTTCTGACCGGTCAGCGCGGCCTCTTCAAGGGCCCATTTCAATGCCGCGAACGATTCGTCGGAACCATCAACACCAACTACAATGTCAGCCTTGGCGTTCAGTTCAGTCATCACAACCTCCTATGCATCAGTATGGATGGCGAATCCGATACGTCCAGCATATCGTTTTCTTTCCCGCTTACGGCGCAATTCACGGAATGATGTGAATAAACGTCACCGCGAATCGGTAGAGTAAGACGGAATGTCAATTGAGGAAGGACAAGCATGTTCGAACGGTTTACCGACCGTGCACGGCGCGTGATCGTGTTGGCGCAGGAAGAGGCCAGGTCTCTCCAGCACAACTACATCGGCACCGAACACCTGCTGCTCGGCCTGATCCGCGAAGGCGAGGGAGTCGCCGCCAAGGCGCTTGCCTCGAAGGGTGTGGAGCTGGACGCCACCCGCAAACAGGTCGAAGAGATGATCGGCAAGGGCAACGCTGCTCCGAACGGGCACATCCCCTTTACTCCGCACGCCAAGCAGGTGCTGGAGTTCTCGCTTCGCGAGGCCCTGCAGCTGGGGCACAGCTATATCGGCACCGAGCATATTCTGCTCGGTCTGATCCGTGAAGGCGAAGGCGTGGGCACCCAGGTGCTGATCAAGATGGGTGTCGATCTGGGTGAGCTGCGCAGCGCGACCATCGATATGATTCGCGGCAATTCGGGCAACGGGTCGAGCGACGGCAAGGGTGATCTCGCCAATGCCGGCGGTGTGGCAGACAAGCAGAACAAGTCGGGCTCCGCGATTCTCGACCAGTTCGGCCGCAACCTTACGCAGGAAGCCGCAGAAGGCAAGTTGGATCCGGTCATCGGGCGTACCAATGAGATTGAGCGCGTCATGGTGGTGCTCTCCCGTCGCACCAAGAACAACCCGGTGCTGATTGGCGAACCGGGTGTGGGCAAGACTGCCGTTGTGGAAGGCCTCGCCCAGAAGATCAACGCCGGTGATGTGCCGGAGACGCTCAAGGGCAAGCAGGTCTACTCGCTCGATCTTGGTTCCATGGTTGCCGGTTCCCGTTACCGTGGTGATTTCGAGGAGCGTCTGAAGAAGGTCCTGAAGGAGATCAAGACCCGCGGCGACATCGTGCTATTCATCGACGAGATCCATACCATTGTCGGTGCAGGCTCCGCTGATGGTGCGCTGGGCGCCTCCGATATGCTCAAGCCGATGCTGGCTCGAGGCGAGCTGCAGACCATCGGCGCCACCACTACGGACGAATACCGTAAGTACATCGAGAAGGATGCGGCTCTGGAACGTCGTTTCCAGCCGATTCAAGTGCATGAGCCGACGATCGCCGAGACCATCGAGATTCTCAAGGGTCTTCGGTCCCGCTACGAGAACCACCATCATGTGACCATCACGGATGGGGCGCTCCAGTCTGCGGCCGAGCTTTCGGCGCGTTACATTCAGGACCGTCACCTGCCGGACAAGGCCATCGATCTGATCGATGAGGCTGGCGCGCGTCTGCGCATCAAGCGTCTGACGGCACCGCCCGAGCTCAAGGAGCTGGACACGAAGATCGCCAAGGTGGCTGCCGAAAAGGATGAGGCCATCAAGGGACAGGACTTCGAGAAGGCCGCCGAGCTGCGCGACCAGCAGGAGAAGCTGGAGTCCGATCGTAAAGCCAAGGAAGACTCTTGGCGCGAAGGCGAGTCCGACGTCAAGATGGTCGTGGATGAGGACGTGATTGCCGAGGTGATCAGTTCCACCACGGGTATCCCGGTGTTCAAGCTCACGCAGGCCGAGTCCAAGAAGCTGCTCAACATGGAGGCCGAGCTCCACAAGCGCATCATCGGTCAGGATGAAGCGGTGTCCGCACTGTCCCGTTCCATCCGCCGTACGCGCGTGGGCCTCAAGGATCCGAAGCGTCCGGCCGGTTCGTTCATCTTCGCCGGTCCGACCGGTGTGGGCAAAACCGAGCTGGCCAAGGCTCTCGCCGAATTCCTGTTCGACGATGAGGACGCCCTGATCCGTGTGGATATGTCCGAGTTCTCCGAAAAGTACGCGGCCTCGCGTCTGTTCGGCGCGCCCCCGGGATACGTGGGCTACGAAGAGGGTGGCGAGCTCACCGAGAAGGTGCGCCGCAAGCCGTTCTCCGTGGTGCTCTTCGACGAGATCGAGAAGGCTCACCCGGACATCTTCAACACGCTGCTGCAGGTGCTGGATGACGGTCACCTGACCGATGGCCAGGGTCGCAAGGTGGACTTCAAGAACACCATCATCATCCTCACCACGAACCTCGGTACGCGTGACATCGCGAAGATGGCGAACACCGGCTTCAACCTCGGTTCCAACACCGAGTCGAGCTACCAACGCATGAAGGAGCAGGTGAGCGCCGAACTCAAGCAGCAGTTCCGCCCTGAGTTCCTGAACCGTCTGGACGACATCATCGTCTTCAAGCAGCTTACAGAGCCGCAGGTGCGTCAGATCGTGGACCTCGATGTCAAGCAGCTCAACGACCGCCTGTTCGATCGTCACATGTCGCTTGAACTGACCGATGCCGCCAAGGATCTGCTCGCTCAGAAGGGCTTCGACCCGTTGCTGGGTGCCCGTCCGTTGCGTCGAGTGATTCAGCGTGACATCGAGGATGCCATCTCCGAGAAGATCCTCATGGGTGATTTGCAGGATGGCCAGCGCGTTGTGGTCGATTCCGAAGGCGAGGGCATCCTTGGAGAGTTCACCTTCAAGGGCGAACAGTTCGAGGAGCCGGTCGCTGCGGATGGCGCGAATGACTCGGCCGACGATGCCGCTCCGGCTGACGCTTCGGCTGATAATGGTTCCGGCGATGCAGGCGACAAGCCTGCGCTGGTGGATGCCGCCGCCGATTCCGGTGACAACTCCGGTCAGCAGTCCGCTGAGTAGGTCCGCTGAGCGATAGTCATCGATAGTCAGCAACAGCCAGCAACAGCCTGACGGCTCATAAGACAGAACGAGCCCCGATTCCATGATGGGACCGGGGCTCGTTCATATTCAGCCGTTCAGCCGCTGAAATCTACCTCGCCGAGCTTGTCGATGAGCTTCATGTTCTCGGAATAATCGACGGGACAGGCGATGATGTCGATGCCCGATCCCGAACGGAGCGCGGACCGGAGAGTCGGATACAGTTCATCTGCCGATTCGATGAAGTGACCCTTCGCACCGAAGCTCATGCCGAGTGCCACCACGTCCGGATTGTTGAAGTCCACGTATTCGTGCGAGCCGTCGTGCAGGTCCATCTTCCATTTGATGAGGCCATACGCTTCATCCACCCATACCAGAATCACGATTCGGGCACCCACGCGCACTGCCGTTTCGATTTCCTGGACATTCATCATGAATGAGCCGTCTCCCATCACCGCCAGCACCGGGCGTCCGGGATGCTCCAGCGAGGCGGCCACTGCACCGGGCAGCGTCCAAGCCATGGTGGAGAGGGAATTGTCAATCACGCACGTGTTCGAATAATAGGTGGGGTAGAGGCGCGCCATCCACATTTTCAGCGCGCCCGTATCCACTAATGTGATGTCCGTATCCGTCTCCATCGCGCGTCGCGTGTCCGCCACAATGCGCTGCGGTTTCATCGGGAACGAATCATCGTGCGTGTACGCCTCGTATTCATGGGTCAGCAGCTCGTGGATTTTCGGATGCGAGACGCCGAACGTAATATGCTCGGCGTTGAGCTGGGCGATCAGCGATTGCAACGTGGCATTGATGTCGCCCATGATATTGAGCGCAGTCGAGTAATGCGCATCGGTGTCCTCGCTGAACGTATTGATGTGGATGATGGTCTTGTCGTCGTTCGGATTGATCTTCTTCGGGTCGAACTGCTGGATCGAGAAGCCCACCGCGATGATGAGATCGGCCTCGTCGAACGCGAAGTTCTCGTAATCGTGGCGCATGAAGCCCACCACGCCGAGCGCGAGTGGGATACGGTCGGAGATCACGCCCTTGCCTTCGAACGTGGTGGCCACCGGCACGTTGAGCTGCTCGGCCAATGCCAGCAGCTCGTTCTCTGCATCACCGCGGGCCACGCCGTTGCCCGCCAGGATGATGGGATGCCTTGCTGCGCGGATGATGTTCACTGCGCGTTCGATGGTGTCCGAGGTGGGGGCGAAACGCATACGTTCCGGCAGCGGCAAAGGGCGAGCCCCTGCCGGTGCCGGCATTTCGGCCACATCCTCGGGCAGGATGAGGCACGTGGCACCCGGACGGTTGCGTTGTGTGATCGCGAAGGCCTTACGCACCATCTCCGGTACGGATGCAGGCTCCACGATCATCGATGTCCACTGGGTCAGTGGGCGGAACACGGAGACCAGATCGATGATCTGATGCGATTCCTTGTACAGACGGGTCACGTTGCCTTGTGCGCAAATGGCTACAAGCGGCGTATTGGCGCTGTTCGCCTGTGCGACCGGCAGTGTCAGGTTCAATGCGCCCGGACCGAGCGTGGCCAGGCACACGCCTGGTTTGCCGGTCAGACGGCCTTGTGTCGCGGCCATGAACCCGGCACCCTGTTCATGACGGGTCAGGATGAAGCGGATACGGCCGTCGCGCGCAAGGGCTTCCATCAGCGGGATGTTCTCCTCGCCGGGGATGCCGTACATGGTCTCGACGCCCTCGTTGACCAGACATTCGACGAAGAGATCGGCTACGGTACGGATGTGATTGGGATGCTGATTGGGAGTGCTCACATCTGGGAGTCTAACAGCCTGCCAAAACGACAATCAAAATTCACCTGTCCGTTGATTCCGGGCGTTCGCCCGTTCAATCGGGAAACATATATTGTCGACCGTGAAGGTAGGTATGAATCGCCGACAGAGGTGGATCGGCGGAAAAAGGTGGCTTGGCGTCAGCCTTATCGCAGTAATTGCCAGCATCGCTACGGCTTTCGTGGTTCCCAACGCAATGGCGGGAGCCTCGGGAGCCGTTCCTTTTTCCGGCGACGATCCTGCTGCCGGCACACGCACGGTTACCGTCGCGGATATTACCGACTTCCATGGCCATATCGAACGAGGTGCCGACGTAGCCACTGCTTTCACGCTGGCGAATGGGCACAATGCGGGCAATATGGTTGCAGTGTCAGCGGGTGATCTGGTGGGTGGTTCGCCATACGAATCAGCCGTGGCCAAAGATCGCCCCACTCTGGACATGGCTCGCGAATGGGGGCTGACGATTTCCGCCGTGGGCAATCATGAATTCGACCGTTCGGTAGCCGATTTCAACAATCGCATCGCGGATCCCGCCAATGGCATCGACTGGCTGTGCGCCAACGTTTCGGCAGCCAACAAAGCGGCGGATGGCAAGCTCAGCAGAGTCAAGGATTACACGATTCGCACGGTCAACGGCAAGCGTATCGGGTTCGTGGGGGCGCTCACCGATGCGCTCGGCTCGGTCGCGACACCGCAGATCACCCGTGACGCCGATTTGAGCGAGCGGGCCGTGGACGCCATCAACCGTGTTGCCGGTGATTTGAAGCGTTCCGGCAAAGTGGATGCCGTGGTGGCGTTGCTGCATGCGGATGCTTCCGCCGCCAAAGAGATTGGCCGCGATGTCGATCTGGTGTATGCCGGCCACTCCCATGCCGTCAAGCAGATGATCACCGATGGCGGGGCACCAGTGTATGAAGCCGGAAGCTATGGTCAGGACATGGCCGTGCAGGATCTCATCATCACGGGGCATGGCAGTCGTGCCACGGTTCGTGTGGCCGACGTGGATCTCGGCAATGGAACCGGCCAGACCAATGTGCAAGGCGTACTCGCCATAGATGGCCTGAATGGTCATTCGGTGCGACAGGCGGCGTGGATGTCGGCAGGCGCGGACGCCAACGGCATGGTGGCCCGTGCGGAGCGCACCTATGCCGCCGCGCAGGCTCATGCGGATACCGTCGGCGAAGAGACCGTGGGGTCTCTTGCCAAGGGCAAGAATTTCGACAAAAGGACGTCGCCGGGACGTGAGGGTTCCGTGGGCATGCTGGTGGCGGACGCCAATAGAGCGTCCATCATGAGGCATGTCTATGCTGGCAACAGACTGCCGGTGGTCGGTTTCTCCAATGACGGCAGCCTTCGCACGGATCGGCTCGACCTGAATAGGGACGGTTCGGTGACGGTGCGAGAGGTGGACAGTCTTCTGGCGCTGCAATTCAAAGCCGCCCATGAGACGCTGACCGGCCGTATGCTCAAAGCGGTGCTTGCCCAACAGTTCGGCAGCAAAGACGGGCGGATAGAACGCCGGCCGCTGGGCATTTCCTCCAATGTGGCATATCACTATGTGGTATGCGGTGAGGAGAACGGTGCACAGCCTGCGGTCTGTGAACAGGACACGGACTCGTCTAAGGACTCCGGTGCAGGTTCGGAAGCTGACGGGACACAGCATGACGATGCCGTGTCAAAGGCCGAGGAAGCGTTTGAGAAAGCCCCGGTTCGCATCGTGGACCTGACGATCGACGGTACTTCGATTTCAGATGATGATCTGGTGATCATCGCATCCAACTCATATCTCCTGCAAGGCGGAGACTCCTTCTCAGCATTCCGCGCAGGCAGCAACTACGGCGAACTCGACATGCCATACAGCCAGCCGCTTATCGAGTATCTTGCCGCTCATCCTCTGGTACGGCCAGAAGTCCCTGTGACAGGTACCCAGGCCTGAGCGCAAGCCGTCTGCTTTCGGCTCTCCGGTGGTCTGCCTTGCGACGATTGCCAGAGTATCGGCCCCTATGACGAGTGAAGCCCGGCACTTACTTACGTACCGGGCTTCACTCATACCAGCAGGGTCTTGACGCGGATATGCAGTCAAGACCCTGCTGCAATCTTACTTGATGGCGTTCAGCCACTGCTCCTTGGTGGCCTTCTCGGCTTCGAGCTTGGCCTTCTTCTTCTCATCCGTTTCAGCGGCGATCTTGGCGTCGAGCTCTGCAAGCTGGGCGTTCAGTTGCTCCTCGAAGCTGGACTTTCGCGCATCGGCCTCAGGATCGGACTGCTTCCACGCGGCGTCCTCGACGGACTTGATCTGCTTGTCCACGGCATCCAGACGGTTCTCGATGCGGCGCATGTCCTCACGAGGCACGTAGCCGATCTGATCCCATTCCTCTTGGATCTTGGCGAGTTCCTGACGGGCCTTCTTGGCTTCGTCGTCGGTCTTCACCGGCACCAAGGCCTCGGCCTTGACCAGCAGCTCCTCCTTCTTGGCCAGATTCTCCTTCTCCGCGGTGTTCATCTGGTCGCGGTCGGCCTGGCGGGCGTTGAAGAAGGTGTCAGCGGCCTCGCGGAACTTGGTCCACAGCTCATCGTCCTCGGTGCGGCCGGCACGACCGGCCTTCTTCCAGCGGTCCATCAGATCGTTGAACTTGCGGGAGGTCTCTCCCCATGCAGTGGAATCCTTGAGCTCGTTGGCCTCGGCGATGATCGCTTCCTTGACCTCTTTTGCATGGTTGCGTTCGTTGTCGCGAGCCTGAGCCCACTTGCGACGGGCCTGGTTGAAGGTGGTGCGGGCGGCGGAGAAGCGCTTCCACAGCGCTTCGGCCTCGGGCTTGTCGATTCGGGTGGTGGTGCGCTGGTGGTTCTGCCATTCGTCGAACAGGGTACGGAACTTATCGGCGGTGGAACGCCAGTTGGTGTTGTCACCCAAGGATGCGGCCAGCGCTTCGGCCTTCTCCACAATGGCGGTACGCTCGGCAACGGCCTTGGCGATGGCGGCTTTGCGGGCTTCGGCCAATTCGGTCTTCTTGGCCTCACCGGCGGCCTTCAGTTCCTCGAACTGCGCCTTCAGCGCGGCGATATCGCCTACGACCGCGGGCTCGTTCGTCTCCTCGCCCAGCAGCTTGAGCGATTCGTCGATTTCACGGGCCTTGATGTTGGCGGAAGACAGACGGCCGGCGAACAGGTCAAGCTTGGCCTTGAGATCCAGGAAGCGACGGGCGTACAGCGCCAGAGCCTCTTCCTTGGAAACGTCAGGGAACTGGCCGACTTCACGTTCGCCCTCGCCTTCCTTGACGAATACGGCACCATTGTCGTCCACGCGTCCGAATGCCTCGGAGGCCTTGACATCTGCGTCAGTGTAGGCGGTGGAGGTGGTGGTCGGAGCTGCGGTGTGCTGCTTGGCCGGCGTCTTCTTGGCGAAGGCGGCGGGGGAGGGGGCATGCGGCTTCGGCATTGAGGCAGGGGTCGGAGTCGGTTTGGCCTCGCTGACCGCGGGTGCGGGTGTCGTTGCCTGCTCTTCGGTTGCAGCGGTGTTTTCGGTTTCGGTGACAGTCTCGTCGGCCATGGCCAGCTCCTTACAAGCGTAGTGTGAGTGGGTGGAAGCGCCTCGGATGCCGACAATTGGCATGGCGTTGACGCAACCCTCACCTATTATATTGATTTCGTGGCTAAAGGTGCATCAATATCAGGATTCCCGGAGTGGCTCCCCTCCGAACGTGTTGTGGAGCAGCGTGTCATCGATACGCTTCGTAAGGTTTTTGAGCTCAATGGCTTTATCGGCATTGAGACCAGAGCGGTGGAAACTGGCGCTTCCCTGCTGAAAAAAGGCGAGACCAGCAAAGAGATTTACCTGCTGAGCCGTCTGCAGGAGGTCGGTCATGAATCCGACACTCCGATTGAGGATCGTCTCGGACTGCACTTTGATCTGACCGTTCCGCTGAGCCGGTATGTGGTGGAGCATTCCGGCGATCTGGCCTTCCCGTTCAAGCGCTGGCAGATTCAGAAGGTCTGGCGCGGCGAGCGCCCCCAGGAAGGCCGCTTCCGCGAGTTCGTCCAGGCGGATATCGATGTGATCGGTGCCGGCGAGCTGCCCGACCATTATGAAGTGGAACTGCCGCTGGTCATGGTCTCTGCGCTGGAGGAACTCCGTGCGTTCGGCCTGCCGAAGGCCACGGTGCACGCCAACAACCGCAAGCTGTCCGAAGGTTTCTACTGCGGACTGGGGCTGACGGACATCGAGGGCGTGCTGCGTGAGATCGACAAGCTTGACAAGATCGGTGCCGATGAAGTGACCAAACTGTTGGTCGAAACCTGTGGTGCCACTGAAGCGCAGGCCCGGGCATGCCTTGAACTCGCAGACCTGACCGCCGCCGACGGCGCCGAGCTGGCCGCCAAGTTCGATGAGCTGTGCGAGGCGCACGGCATCGCCAAGGATTCCGAGGCATACACGCTGGCCCGCCAGGGACTCGATACGCTGGCGATGATCGTGGATGAGGCCGCCGCCATCCGTCCGGGGTCGGTGATCGCGGACCTGAAGATCGCCCGTGGCCTTGATTACTACACCGGTTCCGTGTACGAGACCTTCCTCGACGGCGCTGCATCCCTAGGCTCCATTTGCTCCGGTGGCCGCTATGACAACCTCGCCTCTCAGGGCAACCGCAAGTATCCGGGCGTGGGCCTGTCCATCGGCCTGAGCCGACTGGTGAGCTACATGCTGCATACCGCCGGTGCGCACGCCAATCGCGTCTCCCCGGCTGCAGTGCTTGTGGCGGTCTGGAACGAGGAGGATCGCCCGGCTGCGAACCGCATCGCCGCCCAGCTGCGTGCCCGTGGCATCGCCACCGACGTGGCTCCCACCGCGGCAAAGCTCGGCAAGCAGATTAAGTATGCGGACAAGCTCGGCATCCCGTACGTGTGGTTCCCGGCCAGCGCCACCGAAGGCGAGGAATCCACCGGTGACGAGGTCAAGAACATCGTCACCGGCGAGCAGACCGCCGCCGATTGCACGTCGTGGGAGCCGGATACTGTGGTTGCCCAGCAAACCGTCGAAATCTGACGTATTCGAATCATATTCGAGTCAAATCGAGGAGAAGCATATAATGAGCCAGACGGCTTACAGAACACATCATGCCACCGACGTGACCGAGGCCCTGGTCGGCCAGAAGGTCACTCTCGCCGGTTGGGTCGATCGTCGCCGCGACCACGGCGGCGTGGCTTTCATCGATCTTCGCGACAACACCGGTCTGGTGCAGGTCGTCATCTACGACGAGGAAATGGCCCGCCCGCTGCGCAGCGAATTCGTCATCCAGGTCACCGGCGAAGTGCGACTGCGCCCGGACGGCAACGAGAACACCCATCTGGCCACCGGCAAGATCGAGGTCGTGGCCGAGAACATCGACATCCTCGCCAAGGCGGACGCCCTGCCGTTCCAGGTGTCCACCGCGCTCGAGAACGAGTCCGAGAACAAGCTCCCGGGCGAGGACGTGCGTCTGAAGTACCGCTACCTCGACCTGCGTCGCCCGTCCATGCAGTACAACCTGAAGCTGCGTTCCGACATGGCCAAGGCCGCCCGCCACGCCCTCGAGGACATGGACTTCACCGAGGTCGAGACCCCGACCTTCATCAAGTCCACGCCGGAAGGCGCACGCGACTTCCTGGTGCCGGCCCGTCTGGTGCCTGGCTCCTGGTACGCCCTGCCGCAGTCCCCGCAGCTGTTGAAGCAGCTCCTCATGGTCTCCGGTGTCGAGCGCTACTACCAGCTCGCCCGCTGCTACCGTGATGAGGACTTCCGCGCCGATCGTCAGCCCGAGTTCACCCAGCTCGACATGGAGATGAGCTTCGTGGACCAGGAGGATGTGATGGCCATGGCCGAGAAGGTCATCGCCGCCATCTGGAAGGTCGCCGGCTACGACGTCCAGCTGCCGCTGCCGCGCATCTCCTGGCAGGAGGCCATGGACAAGTATGGTTCCGACAAGCCGGATCTGCGCTTCGGCAACCCGCTCGTCGAGCTTACCGACTACTTCAAGAACACGCCGTTCCGCGTGTTCCAGGCCCCGTACGTGGGCGCCGTCGTGTTCAAGGGTGGCGCCGCCACGCCGCGTCGTCAGTTCGACGCATGGCAGGAGTGGGCCAAGCAGCGTGGCGCCAAGGGCCTTGCGTACGTGGTCTTCGCCGAGGACGGCGAGCTCAAGGGACCTGTCGCCAAGAACCTGTCCGATGAGGAGCGCAACGGCCTGCGCGAGGCCGTCGGCGCCGAGCCGGGCGATGCCGTGTTCTTCGCCGCCGGTTCCCGCGAGTCCTCTCAGCTGCTGCTCGGCGCCGTGCGCGTGGAGCTCGCCCGCCGCGAAGGCCTGCTCGACCCGAAGAAGTTCGCCTTCACCTGGGTTGTGGACTTCCCGCTGTTCAAGCCCACCGACGATCCGGACGACGACGATGTGGCCGTGGGCCACTCCAAGTGGACCTCCATGCACCACCCGTTCACCATGCCGAGCAAGGACTGGATCGACAAGTTCGACAAGGACCCCGAGCACGCCATGTCCGACTCCTACGACATCGTCTGCAACGGTGAGGAGATGGGCGGCGGTTCCGTGCGTATCCACCGCGACGACATTCAGGACCGCGTGCTCAACGTGCTGGGCATCGGCAAGGAAGAGGCCGAGGAGAAGTTCGGCTTCCTGCTCGAGGCCTTCAAGTACGGCGCTCCGCCTCACGCGGGCATCGCCCTCGGTTGGGACCGTACCGTGTCCATCCTTGCCGGCACCGACACCATCCGCGACGTCATCGCCTTCCCGAAGGCCGGCGGTGGCCGTGATCCGCTGACCGGTGCCCCGGCTCCGATCTCGGACGAGCAGCGCGCAGAGACTGGCGTCGACTACGACCCCGACGAAGACGAAAACTAAGTGATAGAGTGTCCTCGTCGTTGCTCCTCAGTCGACGTACCTTCGTACGCCTTCCTTCGGTGCGCCTAGAGGACACACGCATCACTTCATTTTCTACGAAAACTAAGTGATGGAGCGTTAGCTGCGTTGCTTCGTGGTTGTAGTACTGCGGTGTTACGACTGTAACGGGGTGAGAGACGCGCAAGCCGCTTGAACGTATAAGGTGCCCGCATGGCTTTGGCCGTGCGGGCACTTCGCATATAAGCCGGGCGTCCCGTGTCGGCGCCCACCGTGTAGGGATTGCTCCACCGTGTAGGGAATTTCCCATGGTGTAGGGAATTTCCCACAATGTAGGGATGAAAAACGGCTAATTTCCGCCATTGTGTAAAAACGCATCCCTACATCATGGGGAAATCCCTACACGGTGGGGCTGTTACGGGCGGGAATGTGCGCCGTTTTGTCTGCGTATGCGCCTCTGGTGCTCACCTTTTCGTGCATTGACCGCAATCGTTGGGTCGGCCAGCGCTCGGAATGGGCGTTGTGGCCTGCCGGTGAGCGGAGCCTGCAGCGCGTTGGCGACATGTTGCGCGAATTCGCGCTGATTTGGCTCGTTCCACAGATCATCAGCGAACACCTCGATAACTGTCCATCCCATGGCCCGCAATTCGCGGCGCTTGCGCTGATCCCGCACGTACTGGCTGCGGAAGCGACGGTGGTGATCGCCGTCGTATTCGATGCACACCTTGCTCGCTGGGTATGCCATGTCGACGATGTACTGGGTATGCCCGTTCGGGCTGGTGATGACATAATGCATCTCTGGTTCAGGAAGGCCGAATCGCAGCAATGTGAGTCTGGCGCGCGTCTCTTGTACGGAATCGGAGGTTTTGAGAAGCCGTACAGCTTCCTCGCAACGAGCGCGTCCTATGATCCGATGAAAAGCGGAAAGTCGATTCCGGAACTGGTCGATGGAATAACTGAACCGCCTGATAATCGCTTCCCCGAGTATCACCAGCTCGTCAAGGTTCAAGTATTGTGCATACTGGATCCATGTATCCAACGGATGCACGCATGCTAGTCCGTTCGTCAACGTGCATATGGCGAACGGTTGGTTCCACGTTCGATACGAGACGTTGTGCAGCGTGGAGCGGTGTTTGCCGTCCCGAGTGGTGATGTAGAAGTCACTCGCCGGCAGTGTGCAGCGTCGTGGGCGTTCGATGGCATAGAGCTCCAGCGCCGTATGCAGCGAGAAGCAGATGGTTCGGTCCGTGCGTATGCGCGAAAGCAGTGTTTGACAGGCCGCCGATTTCGCGGCGGACTGGGCGGAGAGGTCCTGACGCACGTAGTTCTGGATTTCACCGGACTGCGTCGTCTCGCGGTAGTTGTATGCGGTACTCATGCCGGGCATGATAACCGATTCGCGAGCGGCATCGGCATGAAAACGGGTAATGTGGATAACTCAACGTGCATGGTTCGCTTCTGCGATGCGAATAACGAACATGCGTACGAAGAGCACGATGCAGTTGTCGCTCATGACTTCGTTCATGTCACAAGTCGGTTATATCGTGAACGTGCATAGTTGGAGGTCTTCCCCATATGCCAAGGAGACCGGCGAAAGGAATCGGTCGACGTTGCGTCTGTGAATGATGACGGCAAGAAGCGGAACCCACGCGCTGAAGCGTGCCGCCGCGTGTCATCATTCGAGGGATTGCGTCACTGGGTCGTATCGGCTGCATCATGGGGCAACATCGGCGCATGAGTCAGCATCGATGAACCGCATACAGTCAGCGGGTCTGTTGTCGTTTCCCATCGGTTCCATGCCGTCATCACCGGGCGCGAGTCCGGCCTGACCATCGCGGCACGCCATGAATGAAAAGGCGTGACTATGCAATCAACCATGCTTACGGTGCCCGATGCCACCTTCACCTATCCCCACGCGCCAGAACCTCTGTTCCAACACGTCTGCACGACGTTCCCGCTGGGCTGGGCGGCCGTATTCGGCGACAACGGCATCGGCAAATCCACGCTGATGTCGATCATGCGAGGCGAACTATGCCCGGATTCGGGAACCGTGACGCCCAATCCCCGGCGGTTGGTCATCGGGTATTGCCCGCAGGATATCGCCGTTCGACCGGCGAACCTCAAGGATTTCGCGGCCGACTGGTCGCCCGAGGCCATCGTCGTGCGTGACGATCTGCAATTGGGTGATGACTGACCGTATGCGTTTGTGAGACTGTCAGGCGGGGAACGCAAACGTGTGCAGATCGCCTGTACGTTGGCGTTGCGACCCGATGCGCTGATCCTCGACGAAGCGACGAACCATCTCGATTTGTCGTCCAAGAAGACGTTGGCCAGCATGCTGGCGGGGTATCCCGGTGTGCTGGTCGTGGTGTCCCACGACGAATGGTTCCTGCCCCTCGCCGGTTTCGGGGCGTCGGAGGGGTCCGCGGTGTAGGGGCGGCTCTTGAGGATTGCCCTACCGTGTAGGGATTGCCTCACCGTGTAGGGAACTTCCCATCATGTAGGGAACTTCCCACCATGTAGGGGTGCAAAACGGCTTATTTTCGCCATTTTCCAAAAACGCATCCCTACATCATGGGGAAATCCCTACACGGTGGGCCAATCCCTACACCGTGGAGCGAAGTGCGGGTGGGGTGGCATGCAGGCGACGTCACGATGTGGAGGGTGCTATTGCCGTCGCGACACGGATGACGTGGGACATCACTGTGCGGGCACTTCGCGTATATGCCGGGAGTTCCGTGCCGGTGTCTACCGTATAGAGATAACCTCACCGTGTAGGGAACTTCCCGTTATTGTTGAGCATCAACTATCCGCTGACGTATCCGCTGACGCTAAGCAGCTGTCTGTCGGTACATCATTCGTAAAACGTTCGGCGACATGCTGCGTGTGGATGCGGGTGGCCTCGTTGACGAAGTCTGCGCAGGCCTTGCTGCCGTAAAGCGCCGCACCGCATGGGTCGGCAAAACGTGGGTCGCCAGTCAACGCGGTGCGAATCGCGCCAAGCGTGGCCGACAACGGCATGGCCGGTAACGGCGAATCGGCATCGGGCATCGTGGTGTTCGCCGTTGCACCAGATGGTTGGTCGGCAGGCAGTGTCGTTCGCGCCGCCGCTTGGATGTTCCGGTTCATGATGCGTTCGGCCAGTTGTTGCGCCTCCGCCGAGTCCGGGGAGACACCAGTTTCGAACAGTTGCTCCCATTGCTTGGCGTCGGCGAGGATCGTCTCATGTGCATGGCGTTCGGCATCATTCTGCGCCCGTTCAACTCGTTTGCGTTGCTCTTCGGATAGTTCGCCCCATCGTTCCGCTGCGGCGATTCCATATCGAGCCAGTGCCGGATTGGACACGGTCTGGCGCATCTGGGGAATATCGCCGTTATCGTTGCACAGGTCAGACAGGTTGTGCAGCACTTGCAGCTTGTGTTGCATTGCTGCGATTTCGCGGTGCATATCCTCCGTCTTGGCATTGATTGCCTGTCGGACGTCGTGTGTCCCCGGCTGTACTATCGCGGCGATGTCCGCGACAGACAGTCCGGCATCGCGCAGCAGTATCACGAACTGGAGTCGGACCAAGGTCGGCCAGTCATACCATCGTTCGCCGCCGACAGAGGTCTCGGTTGGCCTGATCAAACCGGTCTCGTCGTAATAACGTAGCGTACGCGTCGTCACGCCGCTGACTAGAGCGGCCTGATTTATCGGCTATAGCTGATTCGTATCCGGCAGGTCACCCTCCACTTCGAACATACCGGCATTGATACAGGTCTCGTTGCTCGCCATATTGTCGTGCTCGCTCATGACCCATCTCCTTTGCAAGGAATCATCCGTTCCTGATTACGACGCGCAGTCTGCGTCGTTGCAAACAGCGTAGCCCTTTACGCAACGTCAACCGCAAGCCGCATCCTGCCGAGCCTCAAGCGCTGCTATGATTCCACTACCTGATGGGTAATCAACGGCAGGATATGCTCGTCGTCAAGGTCGGGCGCTCTCGTCGGCGCAGCGATACGGAACGGGTCATAGACAAAACGTATAGCCGCGCCGCCGCCGTCCTCGCCCGATGACGCTATGCTGGGCGGGCAAGACGGCAGACGCTCGCTGACGGACAACTGTGTGAACGGTCACGTTCACGCCGATGTCCGCGAACGACGCCGCAGGCATCAGGCCCATATGAAGAAAGGTCTGATGATGGCGCCGCGTGCCTGCCGCGCACTTGACGGACAACGCATGACGGACGATTTAGGGGGGATGATGCATATGACGTTGGAGATTCTGGACTGGCATGACGGCGATCTGCTGGCCAAGCCGGTGTTCGACAAGCTCAACGAGCTGGTGGCGGCTGGTGTACCGGAGAGCAAGATCCTTGGCGTGACCATCAATTCCGACGAGGAGTCGGATACCGACCTGTGGTGCCCCAAATACGGCATCCCGTTCGCCATCACCGGCAACGTGGTGGTGGTCCACACGCACAAGACCCGCAAGGCGCCGCCGGAGTTCGCCGCGGCGTTCGTCACGGCGGATACGCGCGCCGACCTGAACGGTGTGGTCAAGCACACGCTCGAGGTCTCCAAAGTAAGCTTCGCGCCTATTGACGCCGCAGTGGAGGCTACAGGCATGGAATCGGGCGGCATGTCGCCGATCGGTCTGCCGGACGGCTGGCCGCTGCTGGTGGACCAGCATATCCTCTCGATTCCGAAGCTGTATCTGGGCTCGGGCATCCGCCCGTCCAAGCTTGTGGTGGACGGCTCCATCTTCGCCGACATCCCCGGCGTGCAGTTCGTGCCCGCCCTCGGCAAGCCACGCGGGTAGGCGGTGCGGCTTACCGAGGGTTAGCTGTCGAGCAGGTCTCCGGCGGCGATGGCGCGCAGGGCGGCGAGGTGCGCGGTCATCGCCGCCCTGCCTTCGGGGGTGATGCTCGCCCAGACGACCATGTGTCGGTTCGATTCGCCTCGCCGCTTGGTCAGGGCCACGTAGCCACAGTCGGCGAGGGTCTTCAGATGCCGTGAGCACATCGCGTCGCTCAATCCGAGCGTTTCGCGGATTGCGGAGAATGGCACCTCCCTCATACCGGAGAGCAGTCCGCAGATGCGCAGCCGCATCGGTTCGTGGATGATCTCGTCGAAGCGGGGCTCGACGCTTCCGTGTGCGTGATCAGGCGTCATGGTTCCCGCTCCTCATGAGTTGGACGAAATAGCGGTCGTAACCGTATTCGCCGAACCAGCTGAGCGCTCCCATTGCCAGGGCGATGACCGATGTCTGGTTCGGCAGCCATTGCAATCCCAGTCCTCCCAAGAGGATGGCGGCCAGTCCGAGGAAAGCGAACACATACATCGCTATTGCCATCACCCACATCGTCGCATTACGCGGGGCGATTACTCCTCCCAACGTGTCGAAGTCGGAGCCTATCTGACGCTTGCGCCAGTCGTTCACTTGGAATCCGACGTACGTGGCCACCGCAAGGAGAATCCATGCCATTGTGCCGGATGCGGGGAACAGCATGTCGGTTTGCGATCCGCCTGAATCGGTGTGGAATCCTAAGTCGGACAAGAGGTCGAGCATGATGTCGTTGAGTGTGAGGCACATGATGATGCCGAGCAGACCGTTGAGCGCGTAGTACCATTGCGGTGCCATGATGCGGTCGGCGTTGACTTCGCGGTCCTGCTGCAATTGGGTCAGCAGGTCTGCTGCTGCGGTACGGTCGACGGTGGTCGGGGCAAGTGCAGCGTCCGAAGTCGGGACGTGGGGCTTGGGGGTGCTCATGATGGTCTCCGTCCGTGAGTCGGTTGGTGTTGATCGGATGAGTTGTGTGTTGATTCATGGCCTTGACAATGTTGTCTCGGCGGCGGGAAGAGCTTCTCGGTGAGGTGGTGGACGAACTGTCTCTTTTACTTGTGTGCAAGTAAAGTATAACTCTTTACTGCGAGTAAAGCAAGTTCTCCGCGTCGGCTGAGCGCCGCACGCCGATATCGTATATTCAAGGCGGTCGAGATTCGCTGGGATGGTCTGGATTCGCTGGGATGGTCGAGATTCGCTGGGATGGTGGATTCGCTGCGGGCAACCGGGAGACTGAATAGGGTCGATTGGAAGGGAGTAGCTGGGCTGGGCAGAATCGATTGGACGGAGCGATGTAGCCGGCAGGGGATGATGCGGTCGGCCGGCTGAGAGACCGAAGAAGCTGACGCAATTCAAGGTGTGGCCGGCATGTGGACGTGATGTGAACGCGCAGGAAACAGAGCTGTGCTATTCTCCCCTTCATGTCTGAAACGAACAATGAAGCAGTGCGTTCGCGCACGACACACGAACAACGGTCATTGCAGGACGCCTCGTCCGAGCGCAAGCTCGCCCCGCTCGTACCTGCTGCCGAGGACCCGAACCGTGCACTGGTCGAGCTCACCCATGTCGAGAAGCACTTCGGCGACCTGCATGTCCTCAAGGACATCAACCTGAGGGTCACCAAAGGCGAGGTGCTCGTCGTGGTCGGCCCATCCGGCTCCGGCAAGTCCACGATGTGCCGCACCATCAACCGTCTCGAGACCATCGACTCCGGCGACATCCGCATCGACGGCAAGCCCCTGCCTCAGGAAGGCAAGGAACTGGCGAATCTTCGCGCCGAAGTGGGCATGGTGTTCCAGTCGTTCAACCTCTTCGCCAACAAGACCATCCTCGACAACGTGACGCTCGCCCCCATCAAGGTGCGGCACATGCCCAAGAAAGAGGCCGAGGACCTGGCCATGGACCTGCTCGCCCGCGTGGGCGTGGACTCGCAGGCCGCCAAGATGCCCTCCCAGCTTTCCGGAGGCCAGCAGCAGCGCGTGGCCATCGCCCGCGCACTCGCCATGCGCCCGAAGGTCATGCTGTTCGACGAGCCGACTTCGGCGCTCGACCCGGAAATGGTCAACGAGGTGCTGGACGTGATGGTCGAGCTCGCGCACGAGGGCATGACCATGATCTGCGTGACCCATGAGATGGGCTTCGCCCGCAAGGCCGCCGACCGCATCGTATTCATGGCCAATGGTCAGATTCTCGAAGAGAACACGCCGGAAGAGTTCTTCGAGCATCCGAAGACCGAACGCGCCAAGGACTTCCTCTCGAAGATTCTGACCCACTGAGAGGTGCGCGCATGACTTTCAGCATTCGATTCAAACGCACGGCGGCGCGCGTCATAGCCGCCGCATGCGCGCTGGCATGCACCATGTCTTTGGCTGCATGCGGCGCGGATGAGACCGGCAAGATCCGCATCGGCATCAAATTCGACCAGCCGGGCCTCGGCTTCAAGAAGTCGGGCACCTATGTGGGCTTCGACGTGGACGTGGCCAAATACATCGCCAAGAAGCTCGGTTACTCTGAGGACGAGATCGTCTGGAAGGAGGCTCCGTCCAAGCAGCGCGAGGCGATGCTCCAGAACGGCGACGTGGACATGATCCTCGCCTCTTACTCCATCACGGACGAGCGCAAGAAGGCTGTATCCTTCGCCGGACCGTATTTCGTGGCCGGGCAGGATCTGCTGGTGCGCAAGGACGACCAGTCCATCAACGGTCCCGAAGACCTCAATGGCAAACGCCTGTGCTCGGTGACGGGTTCGACTTCCGCAGCCACCGTCAAGGAGAAGTTCGCCTCCGAGGTCCAGCTCATGGAACAGCCTGGATACGCCGAATGCGCCACCGCATTGTTCTCGGGCATCGTGGACGCCGTGACCACCGACGACATCATTCTCGCCGGACTCGCCTCCGCCTCACGAGGCAAGCTCAGGGTGGTCGGCAAGCCGTTCACTCAGGAATACTATGGCGTGGGCATCAAGAAGGGCGACACCAAGCTGGCCGTCAAAATCAACAACGCCATCGTCGATATGATTCAGGACGGCTCCTGGGAGAACGCGGTCAGCGACAACACCAAGGGCACCGACTACACGCCTGACGTGCGGTACAACCCGCCCACGCCGAACGAGGGGGAGGACGCCTGATGAACGGATTCCTGCAACTGTTTAGCCAGTATGATGTCCTGGGCGCTTTCCTGGTGAACATAGAACTGACCCTGTGGAGCGCCCTGTTTTCGATGATCCTCGGTGTGATCCTCGTCGTGATGCGCATTTCGCCGATCTCATCCCTCAGGGTCGTGGCCGGCGCGTATGTGGAGCTGTTCAAGAACCTGCCGCTGACCATCATCATGGTGTTCATGGTGCTTGGCGCCTACGCGCAGCTCAAACTCAGCTTCTCCGACACATTCGCCACCAACTTCTTCTGGCTCGCCGTGACCGGCCTGAGCCTGTACACGGCGGCATTCGTTTGCGAATCGCTGCGTTCGGGCATCAACACCGTGCCGATTGGCCAGGCCGAGGCGGCGCGTGCGCTGGGATTGGGCTTCATGCAGTCCGCCACCGAGATCATTCTGCCGCAGGCGTTCCGCGGTTCGGTGGCACCGCTCGGCAACACGCTGATTGCACTGCTCAAGAACTCCACCGTGGCCGCAGCGGCATCGGTCTCCACCGAAACCTCGTCGTTGATGAGCCAGATGATTGAATTCCGCCCGGATGTGATCATCCAGATCTTCCTGATCTTCGCCTTCGGATATGTGATTCTCATCATCCCGATCGGCATGCTCACCACATACCTGTCCAACAAGCTCGCCGTGAGGAGGTGACACCATGGCTGATACTTCGAATTCCGTATTGTTCGACGCCCCCGGTCCGAAGGGCCGTCGCACCATCCGCATCGCCAACTGGGTGGCCGGCATCGTATTCGCCGTGGTGCTGGTCCTGATACTCATGCGGTTGCACAATCCGCCGGACGGTGAGAACCAGCTCAGCTGGGAGCTGTGGAAGCCGGCGCTCGAGCGCGAGGCTTGGACTGACTTCTATCTGCCGGGCCTGTGGATGACCGTCAAAGCCACCGTGCTGGCCGTGGTCGGCGCCGTGGCGTTCGGCCTCGTGTTCGGCGTGGGTCGTCTGCTGCCGAATACGCTGTTGCGCGGCATATCCGCAATCATTGTGGAGTTCTGCCGTGCCGTGCCGGTGCTGCTGCTCATGATTTTCTTCTGGCGCTGGTTCGCCTTCGCTGGACTGCCCGACCCCTCCTACTGGGCGGTCGTGCTGGCTCTGGTGCTGTACAACGGTTCGGTGGTCGCCGAGCTGGTGCGCTCCGGCGTGGGCAACCTGCCGGGCGGTCAGCGAGAGGCGTCGCTGGCATTGGGATTGACCGAAACGCAATCGTTGGTGCAGATCGAGGTGCCGCAGGCGGTCTACGCCATGCTGCCGGCCGCCGTCACCCAGCTGGTGGTGGTGTTGAAGGACACCGCCCTGGGTTCGATCATCATGTACACCGACCTGTTGCAGGAATCACGTCGACTCGGCTCGATGTACTTCAATATCCTGCAGACGTTGGTCATGGCTGCGGTGATCTACTTCATCGCCTGCTGGCTGCTGTCCAGACTCGCCGAATGGCTGCCCGAGCGCATGCAGCAGCGCACCGCCGCCCCGGCCGAGCCTGAGCCGTTGGCGCCTATAGCCGCCGGCGACGCCTCCAATGTAAACCAGATCGCCGTGGCCAAGGAGGTCGAGGAGCTGCCGTTCGGCGGCGCCCCGCGCAAGTATCACGTGCACCATCGTGGAACCAACGCCTCGATTCGCAATTGGCGCAGGACGCGGTATGAGCAGGGTTATGACGTCGAGCATCCGGAAACCGAGGAACAGCACGATCGCGGTACCGGCAAGCCCGGTACGCCCCAAGCGCCCGATCCCAAGCTCTCGTCAAGGGAGCATGAGCATTCCGATCACGGCACGGTGTTCAAGCGTGGCGACAATATCGGGGGAGGGCGCACGAGCCTCGGTGCGAAGCCGAAAATCTGAGCCGTTGGACACGTCGTGTCGATCGTCTGGGAACCTTAGTCGGCGCTAGTGCGGCACAAAGAGTTCACCGAGTGTTCTATCGGCTCCACGGCTACGTAGCTGAACGGGGGATAGGTTGGAGCATATGATGTTGCGCAACCTATCCTCCGTTTTCGCTATCGCCGTATGTTTGCCTCTGGCCTTGGCCGCGGTACCTGCGACCGCCCAGGCCGACCAACTGCCCAACCCTGATTGGGTGTCGCTTTTGTCCGACTACGAAAAGGACTATTGGCAGGCACCGGTGGACTCTGAACACGGCGGCAAGGTCCTTGATGCCGCCGCCATGAAGCTGGACGAGGACCTGGCGGTGCAGATCAACCATCTGGGATCGGAAAACCTGGATGACAACGGGCTGAATGATCAGCGCAAACGCGCGCTCATCGATTCCGACCTGATCGGCGAGGAGACCATGCCCGACTCCCTGGGGCCTGTGCTGGGCAAGTACATGAGCGAAGGCTTCGCACAAGGAAAGCTCAACAGGATCTCCGACCTGTTCAAATTCAACGTGGCCTCCACCTTCCAATCCAAACGTGCCGCCATGCATCCAAGGCCCTATCTGAACCGCTCACAAAGCACACTCGGCGGCACGAACGATCTCGCCGGACTTCCCGCCACACTCGACATCAAGCAGTCGCCCTCGTGGCTCGAGCATATCCCCGGATATTCGACGCTCCAGAAGAACAGCTCCTACCCATCCGGGCATACTACCACCGCATATTCATGGGGTATTGCGCTCGCCGGCATGATCCCCGAACTGGCGCCGCAGATCATGGCCCGCACCTCGGAAGCGGGCAACAACCGCATCGTGCTCGGCGTGCATTATCCGTTGGACATCATGGGCGGACGCATCGGGGCGTCGGCGCAGAACGGACAGTATTGGCATAACGAATTCGCCTCCGCCGTTGTGCCGGCGGCTCGACAGCTGCGCGACTATCTGACCGAACGGTGTCAGGCCGACCATCATGGGGATACGCTGGCCGACTGCATCGCCGATCTCAAGGCCAACGGTTCGGGCGGATATTCCAACGACTTCCTCGACCCGGTGGCCACCGAACCGGTCAGGGACCAGTCGTCCGCCGTGCGCGTCTACACCGCGCGCATGACCTACGGCTTCCCGCAGGACAAGGACGAGGCCGGCCGGGAGTTCACCGCGCCGCGCGGGGCCGCCGACGTGCTGCGACTCGCATACCCACAGTTGCATGCCGATCAGCGCAATGCGATCCTGAAGGCCACGGCTCTGGATTCGGGATATCCACTGTGGGAGTCCTCCGAAGGCTGGCAGCGCATCAACTGGGCCAAGGCCCTGTGTGCCCGCGTCACGCTTGACCGGAATGGTGATGTGACCAAGGTGGAGACCGCCGACCAGACGAAGCTGAGCGGCCCCACCGTGGTCAATGCGCAGTACGCCGACAACGGCGACCATCCGCAATCGGACATACAGGCCGGAGAGAACAGCGCGGCCCAGGCCGGTCCTGATTCCTCGGTGATTCACATGGTGCAGGTGCCGGCTCTGACTGCTGTGGCGGTAGGAACCGCAGCCGCCGCGCTCATCGGAGTGCTCCTGCATCTGCGGGGCCGCCGCCGGCAATAGACGCCACCAATAGATGCCACTGTGAGTTGGTCCAGAGTTCAATTTGCAGACACATCCCGTTCTTGTCGGTACTGTGACCGGTTCATATTTCCTCCATAGGCTTGGAGATTGACCATGATTGCTCAGCGGACGGCCCAATGCCGTCCGTACATGGGCCACCGAGGAAGGGGACAGGGCAGTGAACCAATACACTGACTTCAAGCGCGGCACGAATCGTGCTATCGCGCTTGTCGCATCAATCGCCACATTGGCGGGATTGGCAGGCATGACGCCTGCGGCATTCGCCGCGCCGACAAGCCAGCCGCCAGCTGCGACCGCGCCGGCGACCGCCGCCGAGACGGACTCCGACGACAACATCATCAAGGACGAAACCACGGCGCTGTATCTCAAGCGCATCGAAGTGGGCACCGACACCGTCACCATCGGATCGAAGAACACCGCAGTCGTGGACATTTCCGGCTACTCGATTCGTGATGACAAGGACTCCGCAGACCATACGTACACCATCGCCGATGGCACCAAGGTGCCGGCAGTCGGCGAAGCCACCTTCAACCTGGACCAGCTTGCGGGCATCGGTCTCGGCAAGGAAGACAAGGTCCGCGTCTATGACAAGACCGGCAAGCTGGTGCTGAGCTTCAGCTGGAACGGCGACGACAAGAACGCCGTCTACGTGGCCAACACGGATGCCGATGGCATGGTCAAGGAAGGCGAAACCACCAATCCCGACAATCCTGGCAGCGGTGACACTGAGAAGTTCACCGTCGATGCATGGCCCGGCCTTGCCGAGGTGACGGCCATTGACGGCACGGATGAGTTCGGCGCCGGCCAGGCCACCGGAGAGCACACCGACGGCAACCTGTCCGGACTGGTCTATGAGCCCGGTGCCGACGGACAGCCCGGCACGCTGTGGGCGGCCGACAACGACCTCAACCCGACCCTCGGCATCACCGGCCCCAAGGGTGCAGGCGCCATCAACAAGTTCGTCTACAAGGACGGCAAGTGGCAGCAGGATCCCGCCGACGGCTGGACGTTCGACAAGGACGGCAAGACCAAGGGCGGCAAGCAGCTGCACTTCAAGGACGGCAAGGGCGGAGTCGACTCCGAGGGCATCACGCTGATCAATGGAGACGCCTCCAAGGGCGTGTTCATCGGTGCCGAGCGCGACAACGAGAACAAGAACACCCCGCGTCCCTCCATCCTGCGCTACGACGTGAGCCAGCCGACCACCGACACCAACGGTGACGGCGCGCAGGACCTCACCGCCGTCAACGAATGGAACCTGACCTCCGCGCTGACCCGGTTCGATGTGCAGATGGGTAAGGACGACGCGAACCTCGGCATCGAGGGCGTGGCATTCATCCCGGACGCGACGCTGCTCGCCAACGGTTTCCAGTCGAACCTCGACCCGGACAACGTGCACGCGTACGACCCGACCGGCACCCGCAACGATTTCGGCGGCCTGTTCTTCGCCGCGCTGGAGAAGACGGGAGCGATCTACGCCTTCGCCCTTGCCACCGTGGACGGTCAGGACGTCGCCTACCCGGTCGCCCAGATTCCGCTGCCGGCCGCCGCCACCAACGCCGGCTACTCCGGACCGCGTGACCTGTTCTGGGATGCCGAGCATAACCAGCTCATCGCCGAGGGCGACAACACCATCGGCGCCGATGAGAAGGCCACCAAGGCGCTGATCGGTACTTACGAGTTCAAGGACGGCGCCCTCCAGCTCACCAAGCTGACCGACACCCCGGCTGAAATCGCCGCGCAGAACTCCGAGGGCTACGCCATCACTCCCGACGCCGAGGCGTCCAAGGTGGTGGACGGCAAGAGCTACAAGCCGGTCTTCTGGGCCGACGACGGCGTGACCGACGGCCACTCCCTGCGTCAGGGCTGGATCGAGACCGCAGCGCCGGCCTCCACCAAGACCACCATCAACCTGCTGAACTTCAACGACTTCCACGGCCGCATCGACAAGAACCTCACGGTTCCGTTCGCGGCGACCATCGAACAGCTGCGAGCCGAATACCCGAACAGCTCGCTGCTGCTCGCAGCCGGAGATAACATCGGCGCATCCCTGTTCAACTCCTCCGTGCAGCGTGACCAGCCCACCATCGACGTGCTCAACGCGCTCGGTGTGAAGGCCTCCGCCGTCGGCAACCACGAGTTCGATCAGGGTTACGACGACCTGACCGGTCGTGTGATGAATGGCACTGAAGGCAACAACAAAGCCCAGTGGGACTACCTCGGTGCCAACGTCTACAAGAAGGGCACCAAGACCCCGGCCCTGCCTGAGTACAGCATCCAGGACGTCGACGGCGTCAAGGTCGGCGTGATCGGTGCGGTCACCCAGGAGACCTCCACGCTGGTCTCGCCCGGCGGCATCAAGGACATCGACTTCGGCGATCCGGTCGAGGCTGTGAACCGCGTGGCCAAGCAGCTCACCGATGGCGATGAATCCAATGGCGAGGCCGACGTGATCGTGGCCGAATACCACGAGGGCGCCCCCGCCAACGAGGATGACGAAACCGGCAAGCCCACGCTCGACGAGCAGAAGGCCTCGAGCCCGGTGTTCAAGGAGATCGTCGACCAGACCGACCCGGCAGTCGATGTGATCTTCACCGCCCACACCCACATGAAGTACGATTACACCGATCCCGCCCACAACAACCGCCCGATCATCCAGACCGGCAGCTACGCGGCGAACGTCGGCCAGGTCGTGCTCGACTATGACAAGGCCAACGGCCAGGTCTCCTACGTCAAGTCCGACAACAACGCGGTGGACACCAGCAAGTCCGATGACGAGCTGGTCGCGTCCGGCGACGAGACGGTCAAGAAGGTCAAGGAAATCGTGGACGCGGCTCTTGAGGTCGCCGACAAGAAGGGCAACGAGAAGGTCGGCTCCATCGCCGCCGACATCACCACCGCATTCAAGGACGGCGCCCGTGACGACCGTGCATCCGAATCCACGATGGGCAACCTCGTGGCCGACTCGCTGCTCGAATCGCTGAAGTCCGCCGACCGTGGCGGTGCCGAAATCGGCGTCGTGAACCCCGGTGGCCTGCGCGCCGAGTTCTGCAAGACCGGCGACAACGAGAAGTGCACGCTCTCGGCTGATGGCTCTATCACCTACGCCCAGGCCAACGCCGTATTGCCGTTCCTCAACAATCTGTGGACCACCACCCTGACCGGCGCGCAGTTCAAGGAGGCTCTGGAACAGCAGTGGCAGCTCACCGCTGACGGCAAGGTGCCTTCACGCCCGTACCTGCAGCTTGGCCTGTCGCACAACGTGTCCTACACCTACGATCCGGAAGCCGTCCAAGGCCACCACATCACCTCGGTGACCGTCAACGGCAAGCCGCTCGACCTCAACAAGGAGTACCGTATCGGCTCCTTCAGCTTCCTGCTCCAGGGCGGCGACAACTTCCGTGCCTTCGCCCAGGGCAAGAACACCAAGGACACCGGTCTGGTCGACCGTGACGCATGGATCGACTACATCGGCAAGAACTCGCCGCTCAAGCCGCGTTACGACCGCCGTGCGGTGGCCGTGACCGGTGTGCCGACCAAGGCCGTCAAGGCCGGTGACTCGTTCACGCTGAACTTCTCCAAGCTCACGCTCACCTCTCTGGGTGTGCCGCAGGAGACCAAGCTGACCGCCACCATCGACGGCAAGACCGTGGGAGAAGCGCAGGTCAACAACGGCGACACCGCTTCGCTCAAGGTGACGGTTCCCGCCGACACCAAGGCCGGTGACCTGACCCTCACCGTGGTCGGCGCCACCAACGGCACCACGGCAAGTCTGCCGCTCGCCGTGGCAGCCGGTGAGGGCGGCAACCCGCAGCCCGGCAAGCCTCAGCCTGGCAAGCCGGTTGCGAAGCCGAACAAGAAACTGTCCGACACCGGTTCCTCCATCGCTCCGCTGGTCGCTGCGTTGGCGATCACTGCGGCCGGTGGCGTCACGGTGCTCGTCATCAAGCGCCGCGAAGCCTCGCGTCACTGAAGAACCCAGCCGGCCGAACCGTTATGACAGAGCACTATCATGCGGCATACATGACATGACGGCATGACGGTAAAAGCCGGATTAGCCTGCCATCGGCATCAGGGCGTCCGCCCACAATCCGCTCATAGGCGGGGCGTGGACGGACGCCCTGATTGTTGTGGGCGCTGAGTGTGGGCGCTGAGACGTGCACGTTGAGATGGCAGACTGCCAGTTGGGAAATCACATACAGGCATTACGGGCGGCTAGACTGGGGGACTATGACTGACGAGAAGGAATATGGATCGCTGGGACGTCTGGCCCCCGAGTGGGATGGCGACGGACGACAGCGCAATCTCACCGCCGACGATATCTACGAGCGGTTCTTCGGCTGGGTGCAGGAGGTCAAAGGCATCGAGCCGTGGCCGCATCAGGAGGAGGCCATCATGGACCTGCTCGCCGGCGACCATGTGATCCTCAACACGCCCACCGGCTCCGGTAAATCGCTGGTGGCGCTCGGCATGCATTTCGCCGCCTTGTGCACCGGCCGGCGTTCGTACTACACCGCACCGATCAAGGCCTTGGTCTCGGAGAAGTTCTTCGATCTCGTCGAGGTGTTCGGGCGCGACAACGTCGGCATGATCACAGGCGACAGCCATATCAACGCTGACGCGCCCATCATCTGCTGCACCGCCGAGATTCTCGCCAACCAGGCGCTGCGCGAAGGCGTCCATGCGGACGTGGGGCTCGTGGCCATGGACGAGTTCCATTACTACGGCGACCCGGAACGTGGCTGGGCATGGCAAGTGCCTCTGCTCACCCTGCCACAGACCCAGTTCCTGCTGATGAGTGCCACGCTCGGCAACGTGGACGCCGTGGCCGACAAGCTCGCTGACCTCAACGACACGCCCGATGTGGACGTGATCGCCGACGCGCCTCGTCCGGTGCCGCTGAGCTACGAGTACACGCTCGACCCGCTCGAGAAGACCGTCGAACTGACCTTCCGCAACGGTGAGACGCCGATCTACGTCGTGCATTTCTCGCAGGACGCCGCATTGGAGACCGCGCAGGCGCTCGCCTCCACCGGCGTGTCCAGCAAGGAGCAGCGACAGGCCATCGCGGATGCCATCAAGGGGGTGAAGTTCACGACGGCGTTCGGCAAAATACTCCAACGGCTGCTGCGCACCGGCGTCGGCATCCACCACGCCGGCATGCTGCCACGCTACCGCCGTCTGGTCGAGCAGCTCGCCCAGCAGGGCCTGCTGCCGGTGATCTGCGGCACCGATACGCTGGGCGTCGGCATCAACGTGCCGATCCATTCGGTGGTCCTGACCGCCCTGACCAAGTTCGACGGCACGAAGATGCGGCGGCTCAGGGCCCGTGAATTCCATCAGATCGCAGGCCGCGCCGGCCGTATGGGCTTCGACACCGAAGGATTGGTGATTGCCGAGGCCCCCGAATATGAGATCGAGAACCAGAAGGCGCTCGCCAAGGCAGGCGGCGACCCGAAGAAGCTCAAGAAGGTCAAGCGCAAGAAGGCGCCCGAAGGATTCGTGACCTGGAACGAAAACACGTTCGACAAACTCATCGACGCCGAACCGGAGACCTTGGTCCCGCATCTCAAGATCACGCATTCCATGGTGCTCAACGAGGTCGCGCAGGGCGGCGACGCCCGCGCCCGCGTCGAGGACCTCATTGACGACAGCGCCCAGACCCCGGAGCAGAAAGAGCATTTGCATCAGCGCGCCGACGAGATCTTCCAGACCCTGTTCGACACACAGGTGATCGAAACCGAGGACAGGCAGGACGGCGGCAAGGACTATTTCATGACCTTGGACATGCCGGACGATTTCGCACTCGATCAGCCACTCTCCCCGTTCCTGCTCGCCGCCCTCGAACTGCTCGACCCCGAATCAGAGACCTATGCGCTGGACGTCATCTCGATGGCCGAGGCCACGCTCGAAGACCCCAAGCAGGTATTGCGCGCCCAGGAGCGCCAGGCGCGAGACAAGGCCCTCGAGGAGATGAAGGCCGACGGTCTCGACTACGACGAGCGCATGGACAAGCTGCAGGAGATCACCTATCCCAAGCCTCTGGAGGACATGCTCGAGGCGGCGTTCGACCAGTACCGGCATGACGTGCCATGGGCGAACGATTACTATCTGAGCCCCAAATCCGTGGTGAGAGACATGGTGGAGACCGCCTCCGACTTCACCGGATATATCGCCCGATACAATATCGCCCGCTCCGAAGGCACGCTGCTGCGCTACCTGTCGGACGCCTACCGCACGCTGGCCCGCACTGTACCGCCTGAGAAATGCGACGAGCAGCTGGAGGACATCATTTCCTGGCTGCGCGTGCTCGTCCGCTCCATCGACTCCTCGCTGGTGGACGAGTGGGAGAACGCCGGAGATTCCTCAGCTCAATCCGAGGCTGCCGCATCCCTGGCCGCGCCCGGCAAAAAGAACCAGGTGGTCGAGGACCGGCGAGGGCTCATCGTGCTGGTTCGCAACGCCCTGTTCCGCCGTGTGCAGCTCATGGACCTCGACGACCCCGACAAACTCGGTGCGCTCGACAAGGACTGGGGCTACGGCGTACACGAGTGGGAGGACGTGCTTGACGACTATTACGACGAGCACGAATACGTCGGCATCGGTGCGGACGCGCGTTCGCCCAAGCTGTTCATGCTTGACGACCGGCATGAGCAGGACGAGCACACATGGAAGGTACGCCAGATCATCGACGACTCCGATGGCGACCACGATTGGGCCATCGAAGGTGTGGTCGACCTCGACGCGACCCAGGACACCGGCGAAGTGGTCTTCTACGACTACAAGGTGGGCAACGGGGACTGAATTCGAAATATGCACGAATCATCATATCGAACAGATGTTCGAGCCGTGCTGTAGGGTGGAACCATGAGTCAGAACGATCTGTTCGGGGCGTCGGATGCGCCGGAGACGATGACGCGGCCATTGGCGGTGCGTATGCGGCCGCGCACATTGGATGAGGTCATCGGGCAGCGGCATGTGCTGGGGGAGGGCAGTCCCCTGCGCCGCCTCGCCAATCCGGCCAGCAAGGGAAGCCTCACGGCCCCAAGCTCGGTGATTCTCTTCGGTCCGCCCGGCGTCGGCAAGACCACGCTCGCCACCATCGTCGCCGGGCAGTCCGGCCGCGTGTTCGAGGAGCTCTCGGCCGTGACCAGCGGCGTCAAGGATGTGCGTGACGTGCTCGTCCGCGCCCACGAACGTCTCGTCTCGCGCGGCCAGGAGACCGTATTGTTCATCGACGAGGTGCATCGGTTCTCCAAATCGCAGCAGGACGCATTGCTGCCTGCTGTGGAGAACCGTGACGTGACCTTCATCGGAGCCACCACCGAAAACCCGAGTTTCTCGGTCATCAAGCCGTTGCTGTCCCGTTCGGTGGTCGTCAAGCTCGAATCCTTGGAAGCCGACCAGCTCACCGAGCTCGTGCACCGTGCGCTGGACAGTGAACGAGGGCTTAAAGGCGAAGTCAAAGCCACTGATGAGGCCATAGCCGACATCGTGCGCATGGCCGGAGGCGACGCGCGCAAATCCCTGACTATCCTCGAGGCTGCCGCCGGTGCGGTCACGGGGGACGAGGCCCGCAAGAAGGGCGCCCGCCGCCCCATCATCACACCGGACGTCGTCGCCAACGTGATGGACACCGCCACCGTGCGCTACGACAAGGACGGCGATGACCACTACGACGTGATCTCCGCGTTCATCAAATCGATGCGCGGCTCCGACCCGGACGCCGCCATCCACTACTTGGCCCGCATGATCAGAGCCGGTGAGGATCCACGGTTCATCGCCCGACGCATCATGATCGCGGCGGCCGAGGAGGTGGGGCTCGCCGCTCCGCAGATCCTGCAGGTCGCCGTCGCCGCCGCCCAGGCCGTGGCCCTGGTCGGCATGCCAGAGGCGCGCATCATCCTCGCCGAGGCGACCATCGCAGTGGCCACGGCGCCCAAGTCGAACGCCAGCTACAACGCCATCAACGCCGCGCTTGCCGACGTGGACGCGGGAAAGATCGGCGCGGTGCCGCTGTATCTCAGGAACGCTCCCACCAAGCTCATGAAAGAATGGGGCAACCATGAGGGATACAAGTACGCGCACGATTGGCCCGGCGCCGTGGCGCCTCAGGAATACATGCCCGAGATGCTGCGCGGCACGGAATACTATCATCCCAACGATCGCGGTTACGAGCATGAGGTGAGCCAGCGCCTGGCGATAATCCGACCAATTCTGCATGGCGAAGATGGCGGGAAGAGGTAAAGTGTAACGGAACAGTGAAGTGTTCCAACGGTGGTGTAGGGAAATCGGTGCGAACAGAGGAGCGTGGAAGGGCATGTCGGTCATTCTCATTGTCGACGACGATCAGGCCATCGGCGAAATGCTGAGCCTCGTATTGGAGAACGAGGGATTCCAGACCGTCACCTGCACGGACGGCCTTCGGGCGGTGGAGATGTTCCCGACGGTCAAGCCGGACCTGATTCTGCTGGATGTCATGCTTCCCGGGCTGGACGGCACTGAAGTGGCCCGTCGCATTCGCCAGACCTCGAATGTGCCGATCATCATGCTTACTACGAAATCGGACACCACCGACGTGGTCGCGGGTCTCGAGGCGGGAGCGGACGACTATGTGCCCAAGCCTTTCAAGGTGGCCGAGCTTCTGGCGCGCATCCGTGCCCGTTTCCGCATCGCCGCACCAATGTCGGCGACTGGTGGGTCAGAGACGGCTGCGAACGCCGCCAATGTCAATCATGTCGAACGTGGCGGCATCGTCATCGACCGTCTGGAGCATACCGCCACCAAGGACGGCAGGGACCTGGGCCTGACCCCGATGGAATTCGAGCTGTTGTTCGTGCTCGCGGCGGCTGCGGGTGAGGCCATCAGCCGCTCGGCGTTGCTGCATGACGTGTGGGGGTATGAGAGTTCGGGCGACACCCGATTGGTCAACGTGCATGTGCAGCGCCTGCGCGCCAAGGTGGAGGATGATCCGGAGAACCCGCAGATCATCCAGACCGTGCGCGGCATTGGCTACAAGTTCGTTACGCCTGAGGGCTGACGGTGTCTGACTCCAAGACGCCGAAGATGAGCGGGGATACGGGGCGCCGGGAGCATCGTGCCGAGCCGGTGTCTCGCCATAGATTCAGCGTCAGGCGTCTGTTGCGCCATGGCCGATCTGAAGTGCGACGTTCATTGCAGGCGCGTACAGTGGCCCTGACAGTGATTTTGACGCTATCGGTCGCGGTAGTGTTCTCCGTGGTCTCCATGGTGTCTGTACGCGCCTCATTGCTGACTCAGACCACGTCACAATCCCAAGCCGATTTCTCCAATATGGTCGAACAGGCCCAGAACAATCTGGACGCTTCGGATGCCACCACCACGGTGCAGATCCAGCAGCTGGTCAACGATCTGGCGTCCAACCTGCAATCGGACGGCTCCTCCAATCTCGTGGGCGTCTACCTGTGGAGCCGTAAATCCACGGCGCGTTCCATCATCCCGGTGTCCACAGAACCGACGTATGAGGATGTGATCACCGCAGACATGCGTTCCGCGGTGGCCTCCGACCTTGATGGCAATGTGTTCTATCAGCCGGTGGGGCTATCCATCGCCTCGGATGTGATGACCGGGAATACACCGGGAGCCGTGTTGGGGACGGTGCTTGATTACGGGCTGGCGGGAGACCTCGAATTCTTCGCTGTGTATTCATATACGTTGCAGCAGCAGTCACTCACGCAGATTCAGCTGAGTCTGCTGACTGTTTGCGCCATGCTGTCGATAGCGGTGGGCGTGGTGATGTGGCTGGTGATACGTGGCATCGTGCATCCGGTGGAACGTGTGGCCGACGCCGCGGCGACGCTGGCCTCGGGTGATCTGGACACGCGTGTCAAGGTGGATCGCAAGGATGAGCTTGGCGTTCTGCAGCGGTCGTTCAACAGTATGGCCGATTCGCTGAATCAGAAAATCGATGAGCTTGAAGAAGCCAGCGCATCCCAGAAACGGTTTGTCTCTGACGTCAGCCATGAGCTGCGCACGCCGGTGACCACGATGCGGATGGCTTCCGATCTCCTGGAGATGAAAAGGGATGGTTTCGATCCCGCCTCGCGGCGCACGATCGAACTGCTGTCCGGACAGATCAACAGATTCCAGGACATGCTCGCAGATTTGCTTGAGATCTCCCGGTACGATGCCGGATACGCGGCATTGGATGCCGTTGATGCCGATGTGCGTGATCCGGTCAATGACGCAGTGGATCAGGTCTCCGGCATCGCTGCGGCAAAACATGTGGAGATCCGGACCATGCTGCCCAACGTGCCGGTATGGGCCAAAGTGGATGTCCGACGCGTCACACGTATCATCCGCAACCTTCTGGCCAATGCCGTCGATTTCGCGGAAAACGGGCCGATTGCGGTTCGTATCGCCGCCAACCGCAAGGCCGTGGTCATCAGCGTGCGCGATTTCGGCGCAGGCATGGACGCGGATACCGTGTCTCATGTGTTCGACCGGTTCTGGAGGGGCGACCCCTCCCGCTCGCGCATCACCGGAGGTACGGGTCTGGGGCTTTCCATCGCGATGACCGATGCGATGCTGCACCATGGTTCAATCACCGTGCGCTCGGCGATCGGCCAAGGCACTTGGTTCCTGGTAGCACTGCCGTGCGATCCGCGAGGAGCTCATCTGTCTGAAGGGGACCTGCCCATCGCGTTCCGCGGAGCCGATGCTGACGACTTCGCGGTGACTGGAGGATTCGGTGTGGCGGCGAGCCCGGTCGCCGAACGCGGGGAGATTGCGGCGGGACATCCGCCATCGGATACGGTTCAGGCTCGGGTTCAGGCTTGGGTTCAGGCTCGGGCTCAGGTTCAGGCTCAGGCGTCCGCGGACGATGCGCATTCGGAAAACCAGCCCGATGACAATGGAGGTCCACAATGAACAGATGGTGTCGTTCAGCGGCCTCTCTGGCCATGGCGCTCGTGTGCTGTCTGACGGTCAGTGCATGTTCGAGCCCTCTGGCATTGCCGTCCAGCGGCAATGTGCAGACGCTTGAACCCATGGAACAACAGTCCCGTCGTGTCTATACCAATCCACAGGGGCCGGTTGAAGACGCACAGCCGGAAAGCATCGTCAAAGGGTTCTATGACGCCATGCCGGCAGGCGTGCAATCCGACGGATACCACGTGGCCCGTCAGTTCCTAGCCTCGTCGGCCTCGGCGGCATGGGACGGCGATGGTGCGGCGCTGATCTACAACGGCACTCCTGATTTCCGGCGTCGCGCCAATACTCTGACATCGCCGCAAGGTACGGAGAACTCTCTGATTGTGGAGGTCGAGCTTCAGGTCGTCGGCACATTGGACCAGAACGGCTCATACCGTCCGGTGCACGACAGCGAGCCACGCAAGATCCCGTATACACTGGTCCAGCATAAAGGGCAATGGCGCATCTCCCGTTTGGACGATGGCGTGGTGATTTCCGTCGCTGATTTCGATCAGGTCTTCCGTCAGGTCTCGGTGTATCAGGTGGCTTCCTCGGGCAAGCAGATGATTCCGGACGTGCGCTGGCTGAGCTGGCGCAATTGGCGCGCGCGGGCGGTCCTGGAGGTGCTGGGGGATGTTCCGGACTGGCTGCGAGGCGCGGTGAAACAGGCGGACGTGTCCTCGATATCGTTGACGACTGATTCGATTCCGGTGCAGAACAATGTGGTCGAAGTGAGACTGACCAGCGGCATCAATGCGATGAGCGATGAGGATCGCGCCATCCTCGTGCACCGCATCAGATTGACGCTTGGTGATGGGGGCACCGGTTATTCATTGAAGGTCACCGGCGACGGTGTGGATTATTCGGATGCCGATACGAACCTCAAGCTCGGCGTCGATCAGCCTGCGGTCGGCGTATATACCTTGACCGGAGGCCACATCGTTTCCCTGTCCAGCTCCAGCCCATTGCGCATAGCGGATGTGTCGGATGCCGAGGATGCGTCAGGCCTCGCATATTCGGCGAATGGGGGAGCGGTGCTCCACTCCAATGGCATCGCGGAGTGTCTGAACGCGAATGGCGGATCCTGCGGCACGGCATTCGGTGGCGCGAGGCTGAAATCACTGACTTCCGGAGCGGACGGCGAGGTGTGGGGAGTCGGTGAAGACGGACGGACGCTGTACGTGTTCAGCGATGGGAAAACCGTGCGACTCGAGATTCCCTGGCTTGATTACGGGGGGCAGGTCTCTTCGGTGAACGTCTCGCCGGAAGGTTCGAGGCTGGCATTGGCCATCGATGGCGGTGCGTTGAGCGGCGTGGCCGTCACCGGGGTCATACGGGATTCGTCCAATACGGTGACCGGGTTGAGCGATGCTGCGGCGTTGGTCTCCCAGGTGCAGCATGTGGCCATGCTGACGTTCTATAACGACCTCAATCTGGTGTACGCCACCGAGGTGTCTGCCGACGGCAATCAGGCTGCGTACCGTCAGATCGTGCCGGGGCCGGCGGTCAACCAAAGGCTGCCCGAAGGTTCGATAGTGTCGATGGCATCCGGGCAGATCAGTTTGTACCGTCGTCTTGCCGTACTCGACAGCACCGGCAATGTCCGTTCGGTGTCCGGGTCGTTGGACGGATCCTGGTCCATAGCCGATAGTCAGGTTGACGCTCTGGGCTCCCAATGAAGTGACAAGGAACAACAAATGAGCCTCCTCATGTATGAGGAGGCTCATGATGAAACCGGCTGCGAGGCGGGAGCGGCTGTGGCAGGCGGATCAGATGCCGCCGTACTCCTTCTTGAACAGCTCGGCGGGCACCTCGGAGTTCAGCGGCACCTCGTAGATGAGGTATTCCATGTTGAACGGGATGTTGAACAGGTGGCGGGTCACGCCATACTCTTCCTTGGTGCCCAGGAAGTTGAAGTTGTCGGGGCATTCAGGCTCCCACTTGGCCAGCAGGTCAGCGGCGTCGCCGATGGTCTCCGCCACGCCTGCCAGATGCTTGACGCCATCCACCTGCTTGAGGATAAGGAACACGGTCTTCATAGTTTCCCTTTCTGTGAACTGTATTGCGGCAACCTTGTCGCCCGGCTGACGGGCGGCATTGCCACCGTGCAACCATGTACCATTATGGCGGAAAATCGGCATGAATTCGCCGAAATAGGGCGCATTCGGGCCACTGTTACCAATTTGTTATAAACCTGTTATCAAACTGTTATCGCTCACGATTGAACAATGCGCCTGTTCGTTCCATACTGATAACTGTCGATGACATGGAGTCATCAATGTGGATGGAAGAACATCCAGAGAATATTGCTCGAGGAGGAGTTTTCATGAAGAATTGGAAGAAAGCCATTGCTCTCGTTGCTTCGGCTGCCGCTCTGGTGAGCGTCGCGGCCTGCGGTTCCAGCAACAATGCCGGTGGCAGCAGCAGCGATGGTGGCAAGAAGACCGTCGGCTTCGTGGCTGTCGGCCCTGAGGGCGGCTTCCGTACCGCAAACGAGAACGACATCAAGTCTGCGTTCGCCGACGCCGGCTTCGAACTGGTCTACTCTCCGACCCAGAACAACGATCAGCAGAAGCAGATCCAGGCATTCAACAAGTTCGTCAACGACGAAGTGGACGCCATCATCCTGTCCTCCACTGAGGATTCCGGTTGGGATGACTCTCTGAAGAAGGCCGCTGAGGCCGAGATTCCGGTCTTCACCGTGGATCGTAACGTCGAAGTCAAGGACGACGCCGCCAAGAAGGCCATCGTCTCCCACATCGGACCGTCCAACGAATGGGCTGGCGAGCAGGCCGCCGAGTTCGTGAACAAGAACTTCCCGGACGGCGCCAACGGCTTCATCCTGGAAGGCCCCGCCGGCCTGTCCGTGGTGAAGGACCGTGGCACCGGCTGGTCCAACAAGATCGGCTCCAACATCAAGGTCCTCGAGTCCCAGTCCGCCAACTGGTCCACTGATGAGGCTAAGACCGTGACCGCAGGTCTGCTCGACAAGTACAAGTCCGACAACCCGCAGTTCATCTTCGCCCAGAACGACGAGATGGGCCTCGGTGCCGCTCAGGCCGTTGACGCCGCCGGCCTCAAGGGCAAGGTCAAGATCATCACCATCGATGGTACGAAGAACGCCCTGCAGGCTCTGGTGGACGGCGACCTCTCCTACGTGATCGAGTACAACCCGATCTTCGGCAAGGAGACCGCTCAGGCCGTCAAGGATTACCTGGATGGCAAGACCGTCGAGAAGGACATCCAGATCGAGTCCAAGACCTTCGATGCCGCTTCCGCCAAGGAAGCCCTGGACAACGGCAGCCGCGCATACTGACGGCAACCCGATCCTGATGCAGACGAACCGAACTGAGTGAATGATGGTGTGAGAGGGATTCCGAATCCTTCCACACCATCACTCATGTTCGGCCGAAACATCACAAAACGATAACAAATCCCTTTTCGTTTAAGGCAAAGACATGACTGATAAAACCCCTATCGTCGTGATGAAGGGCATCACGATTGAATTCCCGGGCGTCAAGGCTTTGGACGGTGTCGACCTGACCCTGTACCCGGGCGAAGTGCACGCTCTCATGGGTGAGAACGGTGCAGGCAAGTCGACCATGATCAAGGCTTTGACCGGTGTCTACAAGATCGACGCCGGCTCCATCACCGTGGAAGGCAAGCCGCAAAGCTTCAACGGCACGCTCGACGCCCAGAACGCCGGCATCGCCACCGTATACCAGGAAGTGAACCTGTGCACCAACCTTTCCGTCGGTGAAAACGTGATGCTGGGCCATGAAAAGCGTGGTCCGTTCGGCATCGATTGGAAGAAGACCCACGAAGCCGCCAAGACGTATCTGGCGCAGATGGGTCTGGAATCCATTGATCCGCACACCCCGCTGAGCTCCATCTCCATCGCCATGCAGCAGCTGGTCGCCATCGCGCGCGCCATGGTCATCAACGCCAAGGTGCTGATTCTCGACGAGCCGACCTCCTCCCTGGACGCCAACGAGGTGCAGGACCTGTTCAAGATCATGCGCAAGGTGCGTGACTCGGGCGTGGCCATCCTGTTCGTCTCCCACTTCCTCGACCAGATCTACGAGATCACCGACCGCCTGACCATCCTGCGTAACGGCAAGTTCATCAAGGAGGTCATGACCAAGGACACCCCGCGCGACGAGCTCATCGGCATGATGATCGGCAAGTCCGCCGCCGAGCTGAGCCAGATCGGCGCCAAGAAGTCCCGCCGCGAGATCGAGCCCGGTGAGAAGCCGCTGCTCGAGGTCAAGGGCCTGGGCAAGAAGGGCACCATCAACCCGGTTGACCTGGACATCTACAAGGGCGAGGTTGTCGGCTTCGCCGGCCTGCTGGGCTCCGGCCGTACCGAGCTCGGCCGTCTCCTCTACGGCGCCGACAAGCCGGATTCGGGCACGTACGAGTTCAACGGCAAGAAGGTCAACATCTCCGACCCGTACACCGCCCTGAAGAACAAGATCGCCTACTCCACCGAGAACCGTCGTGACGAGGGCATCATCGGCGACCTGACCGTCCGCCAGAACATGCTCATCGCCCTGCAGGCCACCCGTGGCATGTTCAACCCGATTCCGAAGAAGGAAGCGGACGCGATCGTGGACAAGTACATGGAGGAACTCAACGTTCGTCCGCGCGACCCTGATCGCCCGATCAAGAACCTCTCCGGTGGTAACCAGCAGAAGGTGCTGATCGGCCGCTGGCTGGCCACCCACCCCGAACTGCTCATCCTCGACGAGCCGACCCGTGGTATCGATATCGGCGCCAAGGCCGAAATCCAGCAGGTCGTCCTCGACCTTGCCTCCAAGGGCATGGGCGTCGTCTTCATCTCCTCCGAGCTTGAAGAGGTCGTGCGCCTGTCCGATGACATCGAGGTCCTCAAGGATCGCCACAAGATCGCAGAAATCGAAAACGGCGACACGGTCTCCCAGGCGACCATCGTCGAAACCATCGCCAACACCAACGTGAACGGAAAGGAGGCGTGAGATGGCTGAAAAGGCAAAGGAAGAGGGCAATGCCCTCGTCAAGAAGCTGCTGAGCAACAACCTGACCTGGTCTGTCGTCGCATTCATCCTGCTGATTGTCATCTGCACCATCTTCCAGCATGACTTCCTCGCTCTGAGCTGGAACACCAACACCGGTGGTCTGGCCGGCCCGCTGATTACCATGCTTCAGGAATCCGCGCGATACCTGATGATTGCCACCGGCATGACCCTGGTCATCTCCACCGCAGGCATCGACCTTTCCGTCGGCTCCGTCATGGCGGTGGCCGGTGCCGCCGCCATGCAGTCCCTGTCCAATGGCGTGAACGTGTGGGTGTCTATCCTGATTGCCCTGCTCGTCGGCCTGGTCATCGGCTGCGTCAACGGCGCTCTGGTCTCCCTGCTTGGTCTCCAGCCGTTCATCACCACGTTGATCATGATGCTCGCAGGCCGTGGTATCGCCAAGGTGATCACCTCCGGTGAGAACACCGATGCCTCCGCAGTCGCCGGCAACGAGCCGCTGCGCTGGATCGCCAACGGCTTCATCCTGGGCATCCCCGCCAACTTCGTCATCGCCGTCGTCATTGTGATTCTTGTCGGCCTGCTGTGCCGCAAGACCGCAATGGGCATGATGATCGAGGCCGTCGGCATCAACCAGGAAGCCTCCCGTATGACCGGTATCAAGCCGAAGAAGATCCTCTTCCTCGTGTACGCCGTGTCCGGCTTCCTTGCGGCCATTGCAGGTCTGTTCGCCACCGCATCCGTGATGCGCGTCGACGTGGTCAAGACCGGTCAGGACCTCGAAATGTACGCCATTCTGGCGGTCGTCATCGGCGGCACCTCGCTGCTCGGTGGCAAGTTCTCCCTCGCCGGCTCCGCTGTCGGCGCTGTGATTATCGCCATGATCCGCAAGACCATCATCACCCTCGGCATCAACGCCGAAGCAACCCCGGCCTTCTTCGCCGTCGTCGTGATTGTGATCTGCGTGATGCAGGCTCCCAAGATTCACAACCTGGGTGCGGCAATGAAGCGTAAGCGCGCGCTCAAGGCTCAAGCTAAGGCGGTGGCAGCATGACAACAGCTACGGCAAACAAGGTAAAGGCTCCCAAGAAGGGCTTCAAGCTCGATCGTCAGATGATCCCGACCCTCGCGGCCGTCGTGATCTTCCTGCTGATGATCATCATGGGACAGGCACTGTTCGGCACCTATATCCGACTGGGCTTCATCTCCTCCCTGTTCATCGACCACGCATACCTGATCATTCTGGCTGTGGCCATGACACTGCCGATTCTGACCGGCGGCATCGATCTGTCCGTCGGCGCCATCGTGGCCATCACCGCAGTCGTCGGCCTGAAGCTGGCGAACGCAGGTGTACCCGCCATCCTGGTCATGGTCGTCATGCTCCTGATCGGTGCCGTGTTCGGTCTGCTGGCCGGTACTCTGATCGAGGAATTCAACATGCAGCCGTTCATCGCGACCCTGTCTACGATGTTCCTGGCCCGTGGTATCGCCTCCATCATCTCCACCGACTCGCTGACCTTCCCGGACAACAACAACTTCGCGTTCATCGCCAACGAGATCAAGATCATCGACAACCCGAAGATCTCCAACGATCTGTCCTTCAACGTCGGCGTGATCATCGCTCTGATTGTTGTAATCTACGGATACATCTTCCTGCATCACACCCGCACCGGTCGCACCATCTACGCCATCGGCGGCTCGCGCTCCTCCGCGGAGCTCATGGGTCTGCCGGTCAAGCGCACCCAGTACACCATCTACCTGACCTCCGCGATCCTTGCCGCCTTGGCCTCCATCGTGTACACCGCGAACATCGGTTCCGCCAAGAACACCGTCGGTGTCGGCTGGGAGCTCGACGCTGTGGCCTCCGTGGTCATCGGCGGTACGATCATCACCGGTGGCTTCGGCTACGTGCTCGGCTCTGTGCTCGGCGCTCTGGTCCGCTCCATCCTCGACCCGCTCACCTCCGACTTCGGTGTGCCGGCCGAATGGACCACCATCGTGGTCGGCCTCATGATCCTCGTCTTCGTGGTGCTGCAGCGCGCCGTGATGGCGGTCGGGGAGAAAAAGTAGCGTAGCCCGCGCTACCGGGCCGAAAGGCCGTCTCCCTAAGGACGCTGCAAGACAACTGAATATCGGAAACTGAATAACGATAACTGAATAGGCGGGTGCCATCCAGGCCTCTCCGAGGTCATTCCTGGTCACGGCAGTGGCCCGGTGCATCACCCGCCACCTCTTTCTTCTCCTTATCTTCCTTTCATCGCACTGTGGGGCGCGTTCCCGGGTTCATAACCCAGGGGCGCGCCCCACAGCGTTTTTGGTATCTGGTAATCCCATGGTTTGGCTGTGGCGTTTGTCATATGCGGCTCGATTGTTTTGGCCTTGGAATCTATTGGTTTTCTATGTTGGATTTCTTGCGGTGGGGAGGTTCCGGAGAACAAGGTCTAGGCGCAAATGAGTCAAGTACACAAGATTCAAGATGATGTGGAGCGTTTCGTGAATCCTTGCGGTGTGGACGGGTGGCGATGGTGAGTTGATGTTCGGATGGCAATGCCCGAGTCTGCCATGAGCCCTAATATTCCTTGATGGCGGTAACGGGATGCGTTTGCGCGAGAAGCGACTCGCTCCTATCTGTACCACAGCAATACAGCACTGCACACGCCGGTTGGTAAACCTGACTTCCAGACGTTTCACAATGATGATGTAGAGGAGACCTATCATGTCCCAATCGCAGCGGCAGCCCGATTCCGCCGTCGTCCAGAACTCCGCAGACAGCGAGCGCATTCCACCGCGACTCATCGGCGCCATCGTGGCCGTGGGATCGCTGGCCTTCATCGGCATCCTCACCGAAACCGTGATGACCGTGCTCTTCCCGGCATTGATGCGCGAATTCAACGTCGACACCGCAACCGTGCAGTGGATCACCACGATCTACCTGCTGTCCGTGGCGGCCTCAATGCCGATCAGCTCGTTCCTCAAGCGCCGGTTCCGACTCAAGGCCATCTTCCTGGCCGCTGTGGCGCTCGGCGTCACCGGGTCGCTCATCATGATCGTGGCGCAGGCGTTCCCGCTCATGATTCTGGCCCGCATCATCCAAGGCGTCGGCTCCGGCGTCGCCACGCCGCTGATGATCAACATCATCCTCGAGCAGTCGCCGCGTTCCAAGATCGGCCGTCTGATGGGCGTGGGTTCACTGGTGATCACCGTCGCCCCGGCTATCGGCCCGACCGTGGGTGGCGCGGTGACCAGTGTGCTGCCGTGGCGTGCGATTTTCGTTGGCGCGGTGCCGTTGATGCTCATCGCCGCGGTGATCGGCTGCATCTGCATTGAACAGCGCACGCCCACCGAAGACGCCTATCTCGATCCGGTCCAGCTGTGTCTGATCGTCCTGGCGCTGGTGGGACTCGTCCTCGCCCTGAATCAGGGCGGCGTGGCAGTGAGCGCGGCGGTGAGTGGGGGAGTGACCGCAAGGCCCGGCATCATCGCCGTAGTGAGTCTCATCGTGGGCCTTGGCTCCCTGATCCTGTTCGCCAAGACCTCCCAGCGTGCCTTCTCCCCGTTGCTGCGGCTGGGTATCCTGCGTGACCCAGCCGTGCTGCTCCATGCCGTCGCTTATCTACTGCTGCCGCTGGTGGGCATCGGCTATGGTTATGTGATCACCAATGTGTCGCAGCTCTCACTCGGCACGTCCGCTTTCGTGGCCGGTTCGCTGGTGCTGCCCGGTGCGTTGATCGGTGCTGTGTGCGCGCCCGTGGGCGGTTGGTTCTATGACCGGTTCGGTGCGGTCAAGCCGATTCTCATCCCACTGGGCATCGCAATCCTGGGACCGGTACTCATGCTGGTCTTCTCCATGCATCTCACGCCCGGTCTGCTGGCTGGATTCTATTTCATCTTCGGTTTCTTCTACGCCATCGGCAATGCGAATGTGATGACCAGCGGCCTGTCCGAAGTGCCGCATGAGTTCCGTCCGGACGGCAACGCCATCTTCAACACCTGCCTGCAGTTCGGCGGCGCAGCGGGTACAGCCCTGTTCTCCACCGTGCTGACCGTGGCCCAGGCCGGTGCCGGGGCCGAGGGAACGCCACGGTTCGCGCACGCCACCGCAGTGGGCGGTGCATGGACCTTCGCCGTGATGATCGTGATCTGTCTGATCGGATGGGGGTGTCTGGCGTCCGCCTTCCGCATCCGTGCGCGTCGTGGGGCCATAAAGGTCTGACGCAGGCGCAAGGCAAGCGCATTGTTGACACAATATCCGTACTGACGCCTAGGTTGTTGGAATATGGGAATCGAGAACACGGATAAGCTGATAGTCAACTGTCTGCCGCTGAACGAATCCGAGCGTCAGGCGTTTGCCAAGGCCGCGCGGGACGTGCCGCAGCAGTTTGTGGGGTGTGAGGCACATCGTGGGGATATGGTCTGGCCTGTGGAGGTTCCTGACGAACTGAAATACCGGGCCACTGCGGTCATCGGCAACATTCCGGTGTCCGAGGTCGGGCGATACGCACGGCTCGAGTGGCTGCAGACATTCAGTGCAGGAGTGGATCCGTATCTTCGGCCCGGCGTATTGCCGCGTGGCGTCATGGTCACCAGTGCCAGCGGCGCATATGGACAGAGCGTATCCGAGCACATGTTCGCCATGATGTGGGCGCTGATGAGGAACATCAACCGGTATGCCTCCAACCAACGTGACCGTCGGTGGGAAGACGTGGGGCGGGCGCTGAGCCCGCAGGGTGGCATCGCGCTCATTATCGGCACCGGGGACATCGGTTCGCATTTCGCACGGCTGGTACAAGGAGTGGGCATGCGCACGTTTGGTGTACGCCGTCATCCTGAGGTGCCTGCGGAAGGCATGGAGAAGATGTACGGGTTTGAGCGCTTGGATGCGTTGCTGCCGTTGGCCGATGTGGTGGCGCTCGCGGTCCCGCATTCGCCCCAGACCCATCATCTGCTAGATGCCAGACGTCTTGCAAAACTCAAGGACACTGCCATTGTGATCAACGCCGGTAGGGGAGACGCCGTCGATGCGGATGCGCTTGCCGCTGCATTGCGGGAGAACCGTATTTGGGGTGCTGGTCTGGATGTCACCGAACCTGAGCCATTGCCCGAGTCGAGCCCGCTGTGGAGCGAGCCGCGATGCCTGATCACCCCTCACGTGGCGGGAGGCAATCATCTGGAATCCACGGGCGATCGCATCATCGGCATCGCGTTGAACAATGTGTCCCGTTACGCGCACCATCAGGAGTTCATCAACCTCGCCTGTCGATGAATGGCGGTGGCGACATAACAAAGGGGTGCGGACGTCGTTGTCCGTACCCCTTTTACGTGATGATGGCGGGAAGCGCCAATCACCACTGGTTCGCGCCGGTACCCTCGAACTTCACGGTGAAGCCGCGCTGGTAGTGCAGGAACATGGCGGCACCGTAGCGATCCACCTCACGGTGGGTGAACAGCATGCGGATGGCGAAAGCGGTCTGCACGTCCTCAGGCAGCGCAAGGAAAGCCTTGTGCGCATCCCAGTACGGGTGTTCGGTGATGGCGGCATCCGGCACGTAGGCGTAGCCGTAGCCGTCCTCGTTCACGTAACCCATGAACGGCAGATCCCATGCGTTGTGGTTGGTGAGCTGCTGCTTGAAGTACTCGACCTCGTCCAGCGCCTGGTCGCTGATGCCGAACTTCTTGGCGACCTCGTTGCCGTGGGATGTCTTGGTGTCCGCATCCTTGTTGAACAGATCGGGGTCTACGATGATGACTTTCTCCTGCTCCGCCATGATTGTTCCTTTCGCCGGAAGCTGCGCATGCCATAGCATGTGGTGTTCGATTACGTAGTTAAACGCACATCTTCAATCCTTGCTCAGATGGGCAAGGATGGGCACATTGGCTTGTGCTGGTTCCTTAGAATAGCAGCAAAAACGGCTTAATTAGGCTGATTAACGAACAATTCATATGGTGGTAACCGCTTTGGGGCGTTGTGTGAGATTTCTGGCGTTCGGTGTTCTTTTTGTATAAAAGCGAACATTTGCATTGTTTGTTTTGGTGGCGTATTGGATATAGTGCTGACCACTTAGTCAATAAGCTCCAGACCATTGGCATCGCGATGCCATGGAGAACCATACTGGCTGGTCAGAATCAGGATGCCCTCCACCAGTCCCCAGACGGCGGCTGCGATGGGTCCCAATCCCAACAGCACCCATCCGACCAAGGTGAGCAGCAGCTGAGCCACGGCCTTGCCGGTGTTGCCCAGATAGAAGTTGTGCACGCCCAGACCGCCCAGGAAGATGCCGAGAAGCCCTGCGGCCAGTTTGGATTTTTGGGAATAACCGGCGCCGTACTGCGGAGCGCCATACTGTGGAGCCCCGTACTGCGGAGCCCCGGGCTGTGGGGCTGCATATTGTGGGGTGCCATATTGCGGAGCGCCGTACTGTGGGGCTGCGGGCTGCGGCGCGCCATACTGCGGTGCGCCATACTGCGGCTGGGTGTATGGGTTCGCGGGTTGCGCATACGGATTGGGCTGGGCCGCCGTCGGCTGGCCGTAAGGCGCGTATTGCGGCTGCTGTGGTTGCGCGTATTGCGGTTGCTCCGTCTGGGCATATGGTGTCTGTTCCGATTGCCCATAGGCGGGTGCGGCCGGAGCATGTGCGGACGATGGGGAAGCCTGGGGAGTGTTCTCCGCTGGAGTGTCGGGTTCGGGATTGGTCGTGTCGTACGGTTGTTGTGCGTTGCTCATCATCAGGTCCCTTCTTGAAACTGCGGCATCACATAAGTCGCATGGAGCTGTGATGCATACGTCATTGATACACATCTTCTCATATTTCGTCCCGAATAGGATGCGTGACAGGCGATACCGCCCTGAACACATCGGAAGGTCGGTGGGTTTCCCTCACCGACCTTCCGATGTGTCAGCAATACCGTATACGAGGCTTATTCGCGCACCAGCTTGATGTGCTCGATATCCTCGCGCTGTGAAGCGCGGTAGAGGACGAAGCGGTTGCCGATGGACTGCACCACTTCCGCACCCAACTGGTCGGCGAGATCGGCGGCGGCCTCCTTGGCGGTCATGCCGGAACCGTCCTGCACGGCGCATTTCATCAGCTCATGCGCCTCGATGGTCTCGTCGGCCTGCTTGATGGCGGCTTCCGTGAGATCGTTCTTGCCTACATAGAACAACGGCTTGAGTGAGTTGGACAGTGCGCGCAGCTGCTTGATTTGCTTCTTGGTCAATGCCATGGGTTCATCCTTACGTCAAGTAACCACAACAGCATAGCCGCCGGGCCGGTCATGCGAGGATGTTCATGGCGATGATCGCCGCGATATAGCAGACGATTATCATCGTGAACGCCGCATCGCGCCAGCTCGGGGAGAAGACTCGCCAATGCGTGCGCGTGATGCCCTCCTCATAGCAGCGCGCGTCCAATGCCAGACTGAGATTGTCGGCATGGCGCAAGGTGCCGGCGAACACGGGCACGATGATTGCGCTCATCGCTTTGACGCGCTGCGGGAGCGATCCGGTTTCCACTGTGCCTCCGCGTGCGGCCTGAGCGTTGATGATCGATGTGGTCTCGCTGGTCAATGTGGGGATGAAGCGCAGTGCCAGGCTCATCACCAAAGCGATTTCCTGCGTGTGTATGCCGAGGTGCCGCAACGGTTTGAGCAAGGACGCGAAGGCGTCGGTCATGGCGGTCGGCGTCGTGGTGTTCAGGAAGATCGCACCCATGATGATCACCAATGCGAAACGACAGGTGTACAGCACGGCGATGGTGACGCCGTCGCCGGTGATGCTGAACGGTCCCCATGCCACGAGCGTGGGTCCTGTTCGCACGACCACCAGGTTGGCGAGGCTCATCAGCGCCAGCAATGCCAGAATCGGGTGGATGGCGGCGATCAGACGCAGGGGATTGAGGCGTGCGGCGGCAATCATCCCCAAGGTCAGGGCGATGCCCAAACCAAGCTGAATCGGCGTGTTCACTGCGAACATGGTGAACATCGCGGCGAGGAAACAGACCATCTTCGCGCGGGGGTCCAGTCGCTGCATCACCGATTGCTTGGTTGACGTCGGGTGTACGGCTTGTATGGCCGATTGCCCGGCGGACGACGGGGCCTGCGCGCTCGAAGTCGCAGTGTGTGTTCCAGCTTGCGCGAGATCGGGACGGACGCCATCCGATGCCATGGGGGCGTCATGCGCGTCGGGCATCCGCACCACTCGGTCCGCCAGTGCATACGCTTCCGCACGGTCGTGGGTGACGATCAGCATGGTCACCCCCTGTGCCTTCAGGGTGCGGATCAGCTCATGTATCCTCGAAGTGGCGTGCACGTCAAGGCTTGCCGTGGGCTCATCCATGATGAGCACATCCGGCCGGCACGCCACCACGCCAGCGATGGCGACAAGACGCTGCTGCCCTCCGGAAAGATCGAAGGGGGAGCGGTCCGCCAGATGCGCGATGTGCAGCATCTCCAACGCCTGCTTCACACGTTCCTGCACAGTGGACTCGCCCAACCCCTGGTTGCGTGGCCCATAGGCCACGTCCTCGGCCACCGTATCGGCGAACAGCTGGTGTTCGGGGTGTTGCATCACATACCCGACATGGCGTCGCAGCTCCGCCAGTTGCCTGCGGTTCGCCAGACGGGGCTTGCCGTTGCGTCGTGTGCATGCGGTCGCCGTCATACTTGCGACCGGAACGCCGGCGACTTCGACGCTGCCGACCACAGGCTTGGCCAGCGCGCACAGCAGGCGCGCCAACGTGGATTTGCCCGAACCGTTGGCACCCATCAGCGCCACGGTCTTGCCGGCATCCATATGGAAGGAGAGGTCTCTGATCACGGTCCGCCCGGAACCATATCGGTAGCTCAGATGCCGCACTTGGATGGCCGGAGACATTGCGGCGGGCTCCTTCTGTCCCAGCAGCGGCAGTGGTGAGGTCGGTGCGGCCCCCGCGGCAACGGTACCGACGGCGGGGTCGGGGCATGTTATGTCGGCAGTAGCTGGGACTACAGTGCCTGCGCCGTCGGTCCCATGTGGTTCGGCATCGTGTGGTTCGGCATCGTGTGATGCCGCGATTGCCGTGATATGGCCGCCTTCCATGTGCACTACACGGTCGGCGTGCAGGGTCTCCATAGGTCTATGCGTCACATGGATGATTGTGGTGCCCCGAGTCTGCAGCGTATCGAGGATGGCCATGACCTCGCCACGAGCCGTCTCATCCAGCATGGCGGTAGGCTCGTCGAGCACCAGTATCCGTGAATTCATGGCCAACATGCCGGCGATGGCCGTGCGTTGCTGCTGCCCGCCGCTCATACGGGTCGGATCGGAACCCCGGTGTGAGGACAGGCCCACGGATTCGAGCGTTCTCGCTATGCGCATCCCGATGTCTTCGCGGGGGATGCCGAGGTTCTCCGGTCCGAATGCGATGTCATCCTCCACGATGGTGGTGACGATCTGATCCTCGGGGTTCTGGAACACCATGCCGATGCCCCTGCGCGCCGCACGATAGGCGTCGGCATCCGGGCCGGAGTCCGAGCCGAACACGTGATGCCCCAACAGGGTGATGTCACCGCCGTCTGGGGCGGTCAATCCCGCAATCAGCCGAGCCAACGTGGACTTGCCCGAACCGTTAGGACCCACCAGACAGATTCGCTCCCCGGGTTGAATGGTCAGGGATACATCATCCAGCGCCCATGTGGCGCCATGGTCGTAACTGAATCGGACATGGCGCAATTCGGCGATGGGTGACATGTCCGGGGAGTGGCTATCGCTCATGAATCACTTCCTGGGGCCTTCATATACAGTTTGATGCGCCACGGGCTATTGCGGCTCATGACGCATCAAACGGAGCGTGGATTCACTGCTGCTTGGCGAGCAGGTTGGAGATCGGCTTGTAGATCAGGAAGGTCACCACAGCGTGGATCGCCATCTTGGCCACGTTGAACGGCAGCAGGATCGGCAGGATCATCGCGGCCACAGCCTGCACCGTCATATGTGCGTAGATCGGCGTCACCACGAGGTTGCCGAGGAGCGCGGCCACAATGGCCAGCACCGCGCCGACCAGAATGCCGATAAGCGCGCCCTTGCGAGTGCGGTTCGCGCGGTAGATGAACGAAGCCGGCACGGATAGGCACAGCGCCACGAGCACCGCCATCAGCGTGCCCCACGGATCGGCGAACAGATGTGGTACGAAGCCGAGCACGGAGACGATCGCGGCTGCGGAGGGGCCGAAGGCGAAGCCGGCGATCAGGCATACGATGCCGGACGGGTCGTACTTCAGCCATGTGACCGGGGTGATCGGGAATTCGATGAAGCTGGTGACCATGGCCAACGCCACGAACAAGGCGTACATGGCGATGCGCTTGGTGGACCAGCGGCCGGAATCGGCCACACCGGTCGAATGCGAGCCGAGCTTGGCGTTGGAGACGTCGCCGGCGGCGGAACCTGAATCCGAACCAGCCCCCTGCGCCTCAGGCGCGACGGAACGGACAACCTGCATGCGAATACGCGAAGAAATGCTCATGTGAGCCCTCGTTTCTTCCATCCGGACTGTAACCGTTGGCTTCGGATTCTCACCGAATCGGCCGCTTTCGCGGGTCGCGGGCTCGCCTGCATTTCCGTTATGAATCCCGGATGCGGCATCACCGCCAGTAAGGAATTGCACCTTCCCTGAAACTGACAGCCAATATTCATACGCCATAGGGCGTACAGATGCAAGCGCTGTTTCATTTCGCCTGATAGCGATACGAAAACAGGGGGGAAGCACCCCCCGAAATGTCGGCGTGTCTACGTTGCGGGCATTGTTTCATATGTTCATTTTTTGTTGCTGTGAGCGATAACGATACAGTTCGATACTGTTCGTTTTCGGTTGATGCCGGGTCGGAAACCCAGTAATCACGCCATTGTGCAGTGTTCGCACCATCACGGTGATTGTTCGTTTCTGCATCGTGTATTGAGACAGTTCAGTCGCCTATGCCCAATTATTAAGTCCGGGGGGGGGTAATTATTCGGTGTAATTTCACGAATCGTTCACTGCGCCGTAGGGAGAGGTGAGAAGATGCGCGTAGGACCGGTTGTTTCTAGGTCCAAGGGTTCCGCGAAGGCGGGGGTGCGAAGCACGCCCCAACGGGTATTCGAGTCATTGCCGGTGTATTGGTTTCCGCAATGACGCTCACCTGCGCAATCCCAGCTGCTTATGGTCAGACTTCCGCAGGTTCTGCGGTTTCAGGCTCCTCTTCAGGAGTCACCGTGATTTCCAATGGTGCTGTGGTCACGGATTCCACCATCGTGTCCGCTGCGGAAACACTGCGACGCACATCAGGTGACGGCAACGATACTGCAACTGCTCAAACGTCATCTTCTCAAATATCTGAGATCGGGCAGTTCCCCTCTGACGCGCACTCCGCATTCACCACGAGGACCATTCTGGATGCCGGCGATGATTCCGCCGATACGCAGTCGGCCGATGATACCGAAGCCGACCATGCCCAGACCGACAATGCCGACAATGCTGCGTCCGATGATGCCGTTGGGTCCTCCGGCGCGACCGAGCCGGCGCGAGCGGTCGCTGATACGTTAGGCGGCCGAGACTACGCAGGACAGGTCACGAAGGAGATCGGCGGTAAGACCTACATCTTGATCGGCAATGAGCAGCAGTTGCGCGCCATAGGTTCCGGCAAGAAGGTCGTTGGCGGCACTGTTTATCAGGTTCCGCAGAAGGTAGTCAATACAGGAAGTGTGCTGCTGCCAAAACTTGAGTGGCAGGATGCCGGCGATGAATCGGTGGCGTATGCCGGTGATGCCGATTTGGCTGATAACGATACATTGCGTGACGAGAATTTCGATGACCATGATGGCGGTCTCAGCCTTATTCTTGGTTCCACTCGAACCAAATACTTCGTCAAGGACGCTCATGGCAATCGTCTGGACGTGACAGACGGCACATATGGCCCCAATACCGGCTTGAGCTACGCCTCGGATGGGAACTACATCATCTTCCGCGATATCGATCTGTCCCGTAATGCCGCTGATCAGAACAGCACGGACTGGTCACCGTTGATGTTCTCCGGGACCATGCTCGGCGCGGTAGTCGCCGACGCCGCGACAGCCGGCGCTCTATTCGATGTGATTGATGCGGATGGCCCCGGTGTAAAGAACAACCCCGCTAAGCCGGTTATCGCTCATGTTGTGGTGAATCAGCCCGAAGGCAACCTCGATGTGGACAAGCAGCAGGGCATCGGCTTCTTCGCGTCGATCACGAGCACTTCGAGCATCACGAACAACGGCAACAACAAAGGTGGTGTGCAGAGCCTGGGCACGGTCACGGTCGCCAATCTGAAGCTTGACGATGTGACCGTGAGCAACAACGCCACGGTCGCTCACGTGGATGAGACACTGGTATCTGCTCTGCTCAAGTTGGTCGGCTTGCTGCTCAAACCACTGGGCCTTGGTCTGGATGAACTGCTCACCGTGCACAAGAACAACCCGTCCAATTTCGCGACCGGTGCGTTCGCAGGTCGTATCTATGGTGATGTCAAGGTGACCGGTTGCGAGGTCGCAGACGCCACTGTCGCGAATGTCAAAGGGATGACCGGCGGATTCGCCGGCTACGTTGAGGGTGCAACCCGGTACGATATCGCTTCGGAGTCGCTGGGCACACTCATTACGGTGCTCACGGATATTCTGAACGTGATTCCATTTCTGGGCTTGGGCGACCTTGTCGACTGGCTGCTCGGCAGCACGTTGGGCCTGAACGCTTTGGTGCCGGTCGGCTACTACAACCCGGAGATCTCCGACTCGCATGTGGTGAACTTCAAACAGAACACTGTGATCGGCAATGATGATTCGGATTATGCAGGTGGATTCGTCGGTGCGCAGATCGGCGCGATCATTGAACAATCCTCAGTGACCAGTGAGAACGCGTTTTCCGTGAAGGCCGGGAAGTATGCAGGTGGATTCGTCGGCGTGAGCCGCAACGGTGAAGTCGGCGGTCTGCTTGGATCATTGGGCATCACGATTCTTTCCGCATTGCGCCCGCAAAGCCTCATCGAAGAGTCGTCCCTTAGTGTGACCGGCGGCCAGGGCCTGGTGGAGATTACCGCAGAAAACTATGCGGGCGGATTCGCAGGGCGCTTGGCGAATGCTTATGCGATCAATGATTCCTTGAGCGCAGCTGTGAATGTCGTCGCTACGGCATCCCATGCTGGCGGTTTTACCGGTCGAGCTTCGGCCGGCTGGGGTTTGGAAGCGGGCACCGATTCGGATGAGAAGCTCTCCGATACCTCTTTGGTCAAAAACCTCACGACTATCCTCACCAAACTGCTTGGCACCAATCCCGACGGCGCCGGCGCTTTGCTGACCATCGCCGGGGTCAATCCGTCCGTTGTCCTTGGCGCGCAGATGGACGGCGACATCACCGTCACCTCTCAGGGTGACTACGCCGGTGGTCTTATAGGCGATGGCTCGGGCACGATTATCGCCGATTCGACTCAGGAACGTATCGCAGATCTGTCATTCTGGAAATACGACAGTTCACGTGCCATCCCGCAGCAGCGTTCAACTGTCGTCAAAGGGTTGCGTTCGATCCAGGCTGATGGTTCATATGCAGGCGGCATTGCGGGCAATCTTCAGCCGACCACTGTCGCCGGCTTGCTGAACAGCGTCGTGAAAATCGGCGACTTGACCATGCTCCAGAAATTTGATCAATTCGCGCCATTCACCGTTGACAACGTGACCATGCAAGGCATTCAAGACGGATGGTCGGTGAAGGCGGGCGACTATCGGGCTGGCGGTGCAATCGGTTGCGCTACCGGTGGTGATATCACCAACACGAATCTGAGCGCAGTAACCAGTGTGGAAGCACGGGGAGAAGCTGGCGGTTTCATCGGTTTTTCCGGCCCGGGAGACACCGTTGGGGCGAACAGCCTGAACCTTCTCGGCCTGGTCAAACTGTCCGGTCTGCTTTCGGTCGCCGAATACTCCTCTGTCGAAGTGACGCAGTCCAATGTGGCCGGCATCGCAAGCGGCTTCACCGTTCAGGCGACAGGCAGCAACACCAACGGTGAAACCAACACCTATGCCGCAGGCGGTTTCTACGGTCAGGCGAACAGCACGAAAACCCGTGAAAGCCATGTTGCGAACCTCAAGTCCGTCATCGCAGACAGCACCATGTCGGACGGCATGGCCGGCGGTTTCGTCGGCTATTCAACAACCGGTGGCCTGGCGGAAGCCGTCAGCGATTCCGATGATTCGGATGCGCTGAAGAATCCGCTGACCGGTTCGCTCATCTCCATCGACGACCTGCTTGGCGCAGTGCCGTATCTGATCCCGGACTACAAGGACACCACCGTGTCTTACGTGAACGGTGGCTATGTGGAAGCCGATACGGCTGGCGGTTTTGCAGGCGACCTGCAGAGCGGCAAAGTCAACCAGTTCTCCAGCAAGGAACTGGAAGACATGGCGATGCAGGCTATTCAGACGCGTGTCGCTGCAGACGATTACGCCGCGGTCATCAATCTCGACCATGTTGCCGGCGGCGCATATGCAGGCGGCTTCGGCGGCAAGGTGGTATCCGGCGCGCTTGCCTCTGCCGGCAAGGGCGGCATCAGTCTGCTCGGCAAACTCGGCACCGTGCAGTTGAACAATCTGGTGGATTTGGTGCAAGGCTACGTGCCGTACATCTCGTATGCCTCAGTGAAAAGCGATGCGACAACGGTAGCAGCCGATGCCAGCGGCAATGCCATCAGCGATCCGAAGAACCCGGGCCTCGTCGTTTCCGCTGACCGTCTCGATCAGACTGATGCGCAGTCCGGTTCCGCCGGCGGTTTCATAGGCTACGGCTCCGGCGTGCAGGTTTCTCATTCCAATGTGACGCAATTGCGCTACACCAAGGTCACCGAGCCGAAAGCTCTCGAAGGTGCCGACGGGTCGTCATACTTCGATACCGCCAAGAGCGCGTATGCGATTGACGGCAAGCGTTACGCCGGCGGCTACATCGGCAAGATGGACATCGGCTCCGCCGCCTCCGTGGGCAATGGCCTGAGCCTGCTCGGCCAGAACCTGACGCTCGACGGTGTGGCAAGCGTGCTCTCGGTGGTGGTCTCCACCATCGAACACTCCGACGTGACCGGTGACGCCGCCGGCTATTCGGTCATCGCCAGCGACACAAGCGAACAGAATACGGTTGTCGGCGGTGGCACCGCCACTCCAGGCAGTGCGGATAATCCTCTTGGAGAAGCCGGCGGTTTCGCCGGCCGTGTGATGGGCGGGCATATCCAGGATTCCAATTCCCATAACTTCGCCTATATCATCGGTCAGATCACGGCAGGTGGCTATGCCGGTGGAATCGCGCCGGGCGATGCGGCGGACATCCTTGGAGAGCATTCCTCGATACTGTCCGGACTGGTCGATACCGATGAGGCTCTTGCGTCCGTATTGCAGGACTTCGTGCCGACGATTCGCAACTCCTCCACGGACGCGGTGCCATGTGGTGCCGCGATTCGCGCGCAAGCCGTTTCGGAAGCGGGCATTCGCCGTGGTATGGCTGGCGGTTACGTGGGCCACAATGAAGGCGGACACATCTGGGGCAACAACAGCTCCAGCTGGAAAAGCGAGAACGACGACAACGGGTATAGCGGACCCAAGCGCAAGGCATATGCCGCGCGTATCCGTTCGGTGTATGGTGCAGAACTCGCCGGTGGCTTCACCGGGTTCATGGAATCGGCCGATACCGCCGAAACCGGCAATCTCAGCCTGCTGTTCGGCCTGATCAAGGTCAACAATCTGCTGGGCGCCTTGAAGATGGCGTATCCCACCGAAGAGCATTCGGAAGTCACCGGCCCCTTGCGCAATCTCGACCTCGACACGTGGCAGGCATGGGTGAAAGCCGTAGGCATCAATGGCGCATACGGTAAGGAATTCGCAGAGCTCATCAAGAACTCCGACACCATCACCTCCACTGGTCAGCTTGACGGATACATCTATGGTTTCAATGTGGTGGCAGGCCGCAGCGAATACTCCAATGATGCCGATCTGCTGGATTCCGGCGTAGCAGGAGGTCATGTCGGCCTGATGCGTACGGGCACCATTACCGATGGCCAGTCGCTGGACGTGAAAGCCGTGTCCGCCATGCGTGCGGCCGGCGGCTACGCGGGCACCATGGAATCCGGTACGGCGGCCCAGTTCGGCTCCGTGCAGCTGCTGGGGGAGAAGGGCCTGAACCTGAGCTTGGCCCAGCTGCTTGGCGTGGCCGAGGTGTTTGTCCCTGTCACCAAATCCTCCAGCGTGAATGGCTACCGCAAGGGCATGAAGGTCGAGGCCACAGGTACGGATATCACTCATGGCACTGGTAATGCCGGCGGCTATGTCGGTTTGGCGGTCGGTGCCCAGATCTGGGGCGACCGCGACGCCAATGGCAATACGCTGGCCGATGGCACCGAGGCGAGTGCGGCTGCCGGTGCGAATGTGACCAATCTGCGTAAGGTCTCCGGCCGCAACAATGTGGGCGGTTATGTGGGCATCGCCACATCCGGTTCGGTTGCCGACGTGAATACCAATGCATCCAGCGGATTCCTCCAGGGCGTGATCGACCAGCTCATTCAGGACGTCAACCCTGGCGGTCTGATCAATGTGCTGCAGGCCACCGTGGTGACCATTCGCGGTGCACATGTCAGCGCGGACAGCAGCGACTGGGGTTATACCGTTGAGAGTGCTTACACCGATGAACAGGGCGATATACAGTACGCCATCAATGCCGGCGGGTTTGCCGGCTCGTTGCAGGCTGCGATTCTCGGAGACAAGGATTCGGCCAAGGGCACAGGAACCGCCGCGGACGTATCCAAGGATCCCGCTGCAGTAACCGTATCCGACCTGCGTGCCGTAGAAGGCGGCCAATACGCCGGTGGCTTCTTCGGCCTGGCCGACGTATCCAGCGTGGCATCGGTCGGCGGCAACACCGCCGGCACGGGTGACGACACCAACCTGGTGCTGAAACTGCTCAAGGTCGGCAATATCGGTGTGCTGGAAGCCTTCCGCGTGTTCATCTACGACGGTCGCGTGGCCGGCGTGCCGGATGGCATTCAGGTCAACGCGCATACGGCCCAAACCTATGGCATGCTCGATAGCACGCGATTCACCGGCGCGGCCGGTGGCTTCGGCGGCGGCCTGATCAATGGTTCGGTGAAGAAGTCCACGGTCACCAACCTCAATAGCGTGACCGGCCTGAACTACACGGGTGGTTTCATCGGCCATCTCGGCAAGTCAGGCACAGTGAGCGCCGACAAGGTGACAGCCGCCGATTCCGTACTCGCCGGATTGACCGCCGGCGTTATGGACATCTGGGGTTCTCATGTGGAGGATTCCTCGGTTGCTGGTATCAGCGCAGGCTTTACCGTCACCGCTACACATAACGGTGAGGACTATGGCCGTGATGAATCGTTGACTGATGCCACTCATCGCAAGGGTGAGGAGATCGCCGCAGGTTTCACCGGTTATGCCGACCTTTCCCGCATCTCAGGCAGTTCGGTGACCAATTTCAAGAAGGCATCGAGCGGCGAACTCGCCGGCGGTTTCGCCGGACAGACCACGAAAGCGTATCTGGTGGACGCCAAAGCGAACTCCGCGCTGGTGAATCTGCTGGTCAAGTGGATTATCAATCCGCTGCTCAAACTCCTATACGTCGAAAAGATCGAGAATATCGGCAACAATCTGAGTCATTATAAGGACCAGTTGTTCGGCCCATTGACCAAGTTCATCGATCTGGAGCTGTTCACCGACGGCAATGCATTGTATGTCAACCTGCTTGGGCTGAAGATCGGCGTTGCCCTCGATAAGACCGGCACGGACACCGAAGACACCGCATACATCTTCATTGGCGATTCCAAGATCAGCGTCGGCTGCTCGAAGGATGGCGTCGACCCTGATTCCGTCAGCAATATCAACGCCCAGCTGATCAAAGCCAATCGCACGAAGATCGCAACCTCTTCGGTGCAGGGCATCGCCGACGGCTATGACGTGTTCGGCGGAGACGCCACCCAAGGGTCGGACGGTACCGGCGCGACCGGTTACGCAGGCGGCTTTGTGGCCGTGAACGACGAGGGTCTGCTCGAAGACAACGACATGACTTATGCGGATACGATTCGTGGCGCTTCCGGTCTGGTCGGTCCGTTCTCCGGCAGGACGAATCTCGAATCCGTATACGACTTCAATACTGTGCATGGTATCGAAGGCAACGGCAACACCTACCACATCTATCGTGATGTGCCGGAGACGTGGTCGTATGCGTTGACTGCCGAACGCAAGCAATTCACTTACGGATCGCACATGGACAATGCCACAAAGGCTGATGGTACGGCGAGCGGTACCGCAGGCGTGCTCACGCTGAACCTGAACCGTTATGACGTGGCTCATCTGGCTGAGAATACCGTAATCAAGCAGTTCTCCGACTACACGGACGCCGTGATGGCTAACAATGTGGGCGGCTCGAATACTGGAACGTCGTCCACGGGCGTCAAGAACGAGGCCGCGCCGCTCGGCGTGTACGTGTCCGACGCCAAGGCCGTGCTCATGCTCGATGCCGCAGTCGAAGACAACAACGGCGGCTTCACCCCCCGAGCCGGATGACGGCCAGGACCCTTGCGGCAAGGATGGTTGCCAGACCGTGGACCTCACCCTGCAGAAGGTGTGGAAGGATTACGGCCGTGTGGCACGACCGGATGCCATCGCATTGAAGATCACGGCAACGTACACCAACGACGCGGGGGAGAAGGTGACGCCGGACTCCATTCAGTGCTTCGACGGTGATTGCAATGCCGTGGAACAGCCGAATGGCTGGACCGTCGTATTGGATTCCTCCGACGGCGCTCTGTGGAGCAGCACGTGGCGCAAGAAGATCACCGGTCTGCCGGTGGCCTTCAAGGACGATGCCGGCAACCTGCACTACTACACGTACACCGTTTCCGAAACCTGGATGATGTTCGGCACAGGCGATATCACCCAATGCACGACATCGGTCGGAGCCGATGCCAAGGAAGGCTGCAAGACGCCTGCCGATGCCGGCTACTCGGTCTCGGTGTCATACGCCGCAGATCCGAACAACACCACAGGCGAAGGCAACAAGGAGTATGTGGCCACGGTGACGAACTCCGTACCTCTGCCGGAAACCGGCGGTCAAGGCACGGCATGGTTCGTACTGTTCGGTCTGCTGTTGCTCGGTCTCGGTACCGCATGGTATCTCCGGGCGAATTCGAGCGGCACAACAACGCCGCCTCGCCGACGTGGACGCCACGCAACCGCATAATCGCAAGATTTCCCGCAGCTTCGGCTGCGGGCCAACCAATATCAGCCAACGTCGTTTCCCGAAACAGAAGGTCGGGAAGCAACAACAGAAGAAAGGAACCAGTGATGAACTCACTGACCAGGAAGCTTGCGGCAGGCGTGATTGCCGCGGCCACGATGCTCGGCATCGCAGGCCTGGGAGCCACCACCGCCAATGCTGCGAATGCTTCTGACGGCGTGATCAAGATCAGCAGCTCCAGCGCGGAGTTCAACGGCAAGACCGTCACCGCCTACCAGATGTTCACCTATGACAAGGAAGCCGTGGACAATGGTACGGCCACCAACGGCGGCTATGCGCTGATCGACAGCTGGGATGCGTTCTTCAAGGCCAAGGCCACGGACTTCGGTCTGACCGATGTGACTGACGACAATGTCGATCAGAAGGCATACGACTACGTCTCCGGCCTGAATGATACCGCTGTGGTTACGTTTGCCAAGACGGCATCCGATTGGGCCAAGACCAACGATGCGACTCTGAGCGGTGCTAATCTCAAGTACACTGCGACTGCCGCCGTTGATGGCGCCAAGTACACTGCCACAATCGAGAACCTGCCGTATGGCTACTATGTGGTCAGCCCGCAGGGCGGCTCCACCGATACCACGAAAAAGCGCGGTACCGACGCCATCCTGCTCAATGTGAAGAGCAACACCGCCGTGGAGCAGGAACTGAAGTCCACGTATCCGACCGTGGAGAAGACGGTTGATGGCGATAACCACAACAGCGCCCAGATCGGCGACACCGTGAACTTCAAGCTCGCCTCCACCGTGCCGGATATGGCCGAGTACACCAAGGGCTACACCTTCAACTTCTCCGATACCCTGTCCAAGGGCCTTACGCTGAATCTGAATGCCGCGGGCGATGCCTTCGAGCCGGTCGTCAAGATCGGAACCACGACTCTCACCAAGGGTACCGATTACAACACCACCTATTCCGTCGACCAGACCACCGGTAAGACCACTCTGACCGTCGAGATGATCGACTTCCGCAATCTGCATCAGAACGATGCAGGCAAGGCCATCACCGTCGAATACTCCGCGACCCTGAATGAGAATGCGGTCGTCGGCGGTACCGGCAACGACAACACCGCCAAGGTCGAGTACAGCAACGACCCGATCGAAGGTGGCACCGGTGAATCGCAGGAGGACAAGACCTACACCTACGACTTCAACTTCGGCATCGACAAGGTTGACGCCGAGGATTCGAACACGAAGCTCGCCGACGCCCAGTTCGAGCTGCAGGATTCCACTGGCACGAAGATCGAACTGGTGAAGGTCAATGACAACACCAACACCTTCCGTCCGAAGACCGCTGCCGATACTACAGCCGCCACCGATGAGGATGTCAAGACCGACGCCGCTGGCGCTCTGAACTTCACCGGTCTCAAGGAAGGCACCTACAAGGTCGTGGAGACCAAGGCTCCTCAGGGCTATAACAAGCTCACCGCTCCGATTGAGGTGGTTATCACCGCCCAGTACGATGCAGAAGGCAAGCTGACCGAATGGGGTGTCCACAAGTCCGGTGACGCCTACGCTAAGGACAATACCACCATCACCGTCCAGAACAATAAGGGTCTCGAGCTGCCCTCCACCGGTGGCATGGGTACAGCCCTGTTCACCGTGTTCGGCGTGCTGATCGTGGCTCTGGGCGCCGGCTGGTACGTGAAGTCCAACCGCAAGTCCTCCAAGCACGCTGCCTGAGCCAGTCACGGGCTCTTTGATCGTGGGAATACCGCAGGCTCCCCTCGTTGAGGGGAGCCGTCCCGCGCAAGCGGAGTGAGAAGAGCCCCAAGACAATAGGACAACACATGAAGAAGCTGCGCGGCATTGCGCCACTGCTGGTCATCGCGATAGGACTGTCTGTCCTGTTCTATCCGACAATCAGCAATGTCCTCGTCATGAAGAACGCTTCGCGTGCGGTCACCAACTATGATGCCGCCGCGCAATCCATCTCAGATGAGCAGTATCAACAGATGCTGGCTGCCGCGCACGCCTATAACGAACAACTGGCCTCGAGCAATGCCGAGGCTACGGATGCGCTTGCATCGGCTGTGAATACCGAATCCGTCAATAAGGAATACAACAACCTGTTGAATCTCGATGGCGACGGCATGATGGGGTACATCACCATCCCACGGCTCAAGGAAACCATGCCCATCTACCACGGCACAGCGGAAAAAGTGCTGCAAGTCGGCATTGGCCACCTTGAACAGACCTCACTGCCGGTCGGCGGCGAATCGACGCACGCGGCGCTTTCCGGCCATCGTGGACTGCCCACGGCCAAACTGTTTACCGACCTGAATCTGATGAAGAAGGGCGACCGTTTCTACATCAAGATCCTCAAAGACACCTACGCCTATCAGGTCGATAAGATCACCACAGTACTGCCCACGGACACCAAGGAACTCGCCATCGAACCCGGCAAAGACCTGGTGACTCTGATCACCTGCACACCGTACGCGGTGAACACGCACCGACTGCTCGTGCGTGCCCATCGCATCCCCTACACGCCCGAACAGGCCGAGGAGTCCAAGCCGACGTTCCGTGTGGATATCCCTCTGCAATACCTACTGCCATCCATCGGACTTATCACATTGCTCGCCGGATGGACCATATGGCGACACCGAACGCAGCGTCGTGCAGCGGCTGCCGTTCATGACAATGCCGGCAATACCTCGGCGTCGGCGGCACAACAACGTACAGAACCCTACCACGACACCACCATAGACGAAACACACAGGAAAGGACGGGCCAGACATGGCAGACATGCATAACAGCTTGGGCATCGCGACACGGCGCATGCTCGGTGCAATCAGCGGTCTCGCCGTCATCCTGTCCCTGATGGTTGCAGGAATCGCCACTGCTGCCATCGCCCCGCAAGCACAGGCAGCCAGCGTAGGCAGCCTCACCATCGATGCGGTATGGGATCGCGGTGAAGCCGATGCTGCACCGCTCGCCGGCGACACCTATTCCATAGTGCGCGTGGCATCCGTGGACTTGGACGATGACGGGAACATCGCGGACTTCCATATGCTTGACTCGTTCACACAGTTCGATCAGAACTGGGGGAGCATCACCTCATCGCAATACCATGACGCGGCTGCCAAGATTTCAGCTTACGTGAAACAGCACGATCTGTATGCACAGTCCGCCACCACCAATGCAAACGGCAAGGCGCTTTTCGCCGGATTGCCGCTTGGCCTCTATCTGGTGGAGCGTACAGGCGTGGCCGATGCCAATGCGTCGTATGACTGTGATCCATTTCTCGCGGCAGTACCCGGCAGCGACAATGGTGCCTCATTGCTGGACGTTACCGTCGAGCCCAAATTCAGCGAGCAGAGTACGGTGACACCTCCGACGAATAAGCCCGCACCAAAACCGGAAACGCCAGCCGACACCGGTTCGGCAGTCAGGTCTATCGCCATCGCGGCCATCGCACTGGCCGTGATCGCCTTGCTGATCGGCGTCTATCGCCATCATCGAGTGGAGCTCTGAACACTATCTGTGTGAGCATGGAAGCAAGTGTGCATAGAATGGAACCCATGAGTGAAAAGCATGCCGTACAGCGAACCATCAACAAACTCGCATTGATTGTCACCACATACAAGCGCCAGCAGCTGCTCGAAGTGCTCTTCGATTCGATTCTCGCTTTGGAGCAGGCTCCGTGGCGCATCGTGATCGTGGACAACGAGCATTCCGACCGGACCGCGGATATGGTCAATGAACTCTCGGCCAAGGTGACTGGCCAGTGGGGGACCACTGTGGCCGACCTGTCCGGCAACGAGGAACGTGTGGTGTATGCCCCGCAGACCGAGAACCTGGGCGGCGCGGGCGGCTTCTCCGCAGGCGTCAAGAAGGCGTATGAGCTGGGTGCCGAATGGTTCTGGGTGATGGACGATGACGTCGCCGTGCTTCCGGACGCCATCGGCAAGCTCGCCAAGTGGACCGGAAGGCATGAAGTGATTCAGGGGTCCCGCTATGACTATGACGGAGGCCCGTTCTACTGGCAATATGACTTCATCGTGCCGCTCGGCATCCCGAATCCCATCGCCCCGGCCGCATTCGGCCCGGCCGGTTACCGTGTGATGGATACGCTCTGCTTCGAGGGCGGCCTGTTCAACCGTCGCGTGGTCAAGGCGATTGGCCTGCCCGACCCGCGGTTCTTCATCTACTGGGACGATACGATCTACGGCTACCGCGCCAGCAAGGTGACCAATCCGATTGTGGTGCCGGATGTGATCCTGCGCCGTACGCGCGAGATCGGCAACTGGGATATCGCCGGCGTGCGACAGCTCAACTCCACGTCGGACATGAACCGCTATCACATCATGCGCAATCGTGGCTATATGGCCCGATACTTCATGGTGCACGGTGACTTCCACCCGCTGATCTTCGGTGTCGGCACGGTGCTCACGGCGATCAAGGAAGTGATCCGCCTGGTGATGGTCGACCGCGAACATGTGAGGACCGGTCTCGTCAAGATCGCGCAGGGTTGGTGGGATTCCCGCAAGCTTCTCCACGATCCCGACTGGAAACCCATGCCGCCGCTGGCATGACGTTGTGTTGCCCGGACCTTCTTGGCTTATTTGGTTCTGGGCATATTCCTGCCAATTGTTCTGGGCATAGGTGGGTGAGATACGAAGTTCTGGGCATAATCCTAGGGATTGGAAGCCGTAAGTGGCTTCCTGGACGTGGGATTATGCCCAGAACCACATTTGAGGGTCTGTATTGTGTGGGATTATGCCCGGAACGCGCGCATTGCGACGCGCGCGTCCCGGGCATAATCGGAGGAGTCACCAGCCGGCTTGCGTGCGCGAGGCTGTCAACTACTTGTGGATGAACAGCCCGCCGTCACCCCACGCCCACTGTCCCTGACCGGCACCGATCTGGAAGTGGAGCTTGGCGATGCCCAGATCATTGAGCGCATAGTGCTCATCACCGGCAGAGGTGTCGATATGCGCGGCGGCGGTATCGTCATCCGGATTATAGGAGAAGGTGATCGGCTGCCGATTCATGGCACTTGGCGCCTTCATCGCGGCCTCCACGCCGGCTTTGAACCAGTCCGGAGCCTGAGCACGAGTCGTGTCATCCATCGTGGCGGTGAACTGCTCATAGGTCTTCGAAGCGCGATGGGTGCGCTGACGCTCGCACAACTCGTCGTACGTCATGGACTGATACGCCAGACGGTTCTTGGGATAGCCGATCACCACGGCGAGCAGTAGCGCCTCATCCTTGGCGATTCGGCAGTGCTTGGCAGCCTCCGCCTTATCCCAGGAACCGGCGACCCAGAGCGTGCCCAGTCCGCGAAGCGTCGCGGTCAGCACCGCACGTTCCGCGTAGAACCCGGCTCGCTCCTTCGCCTGCTCGTCATCTTTCGGCGCCACTATCGCAATGTAGTTCGCCGCTCCGGTCAAATGCCCGGAAGCATTGGCTTCTTCGAACACCTTAGGCTGGTTGAGCACCAGCTGAAGGTTCACGTTGCCGAGCAGGTTGACCGGTTGCAGGGTCATATCAAGCTGTCGTGCCGCATCGTCGTCGATCGGCTCGCCATCATAGGCGCGCACTGCGGTACGGATATTGATCGCATCAATGAGTTGGTTATGTTCTGCCATGGCTCCATTATCACCCGTGTTCAGGTTTTTGTAAGGTGCGCAACGCCTGAGACACGTCGTGTCGTGTCTCAGAAGCGCCGGGTGCATCATGCGTCCACGGATTCGGGGTGCCGACTGACCACGTATCCGTCGGCACGTCAGGCAAAGCTGGTCGTGATCTTTGGCTTTGCGCTCAGGCGCGCGATAGACTAAGGGCGAACCATTCGACGTATCAGGAAAGGAAAGTCAACGATGATTGAAACCGCACAGGCGTTTGGCGTTGACATTGGCGGTTCCGGTATCAAGGCCGCCCCGGTGGATCTGGTCAAAGGCGATTTCGCCGAGCCGCGTCTGAAGATCCTCACCCCCGAGGTGTCCACTCCGCAGGCCGTTGCAGCCATCGTCAAGCAGCAGCTCGACCACTTCGAGGTGCCGGCATCCGCACCGGTCGGCATCGCCTTCCCGGCCCCGATCAAGCCCGGCAAGAAGCTCGACTTCATGGCCAATCTCGACCAGTCTTGGATTGGCGTGGACGTCACCGAGGTCTTCTCCGAGGCCTGCGGACGTCCAGTCGTCGTGGTGAACGACGCTGACGCCGCCGGTCTTGCCGAGGTGCAGTACGGTGCCGCAAAAGGTCAGGAAGGACTGGTCATCGCGACCACATTGGGCACCGGCATCGGCACCGCGCTGATCTACAACGGTCAGCTGATCCCGAACACCGAGCTGGGACACATCATCCTGAGCGCCAAGCATTTGGATGCCGAGAAGTACGCTTCCTCCGCAATACGCGAGAACGAGGATCTGGGTTACAAGAAGTGGGCCAAGAGACTGACCAAGTACTACGGTCTCATGGAGAAGTACTTCAATCCCGATCTGTTCACTGTGGGCGGCGGCGTGAGCCGCGTCAGCGAGAAGTTCCTGCCCTACGTGGACATCAAGACGCCGATCGTGCCCGCCAAGCTGCGCAATCAGGCCGGCATCGTCGGCGCAGCCTATTACGCCAGCACCAAGCAGGCGTAAGTCGTACTGCCACGTGCCACGCAAATGCAGATTCGTCTGAATTGCATTTGCGTGGCAGGTGACTGAACACCCTGAATGATATGAATGGCGGAATTCCGCCGATTGTGTGATGTACGTTGTGCCACACGAGTGCGAAATCGCTGAAAATGCGCTGGCGTGGCAATCACGCATGCCACGCAAATGCAGAATCGCCGGGAATGCATTTGCGTGGCACGGTCAGGCCGGATTCTATACCAGGCTCTATGGTGGAGAGGCATGACCGTGCATTTCTCCTCCCGCGTGAATGTCAGTGACCCGAATCCGATTGCGTTGGCCGAAGCCAAGGCCAAGGCGGACGGCGTCACGCTGGGCAAGCTCAATGACTCCAATCCCACGCGGCATGGGTTGGCGCCGGCACTGGTGCCGAGCGTGTACACCGCTGAGCCGCGCGGTCCGAAATCCGCGCGCACGGCTTTGGCGGCGTTCCTATCGGATCGCAATGCCGAGGATGCCGCGTCGCATGAGGCCCATATGGGCTATCCGAGGGTCGATGCAGACGACCTGTACATTCTGAGTTCCACATCCGAGGCGTATTCCTGGCTGATCAAACTGCTGTGCGATCCCGGCGACGCGGTGCTCGCCCCCAAGCCCGGGTATCCGCTCATCGAATCCATCGCCCGGCTTGAAGGGGTGGAAACGGTCGAATACCAGCTGCAGTTCGACGGTTCCTGGTTCCTGGACACCGCATCCCTCGCCGAATTGCTTGACGGTGAACACGGCAGCCGGATTCGAGCGCTGGTGTTGATCAATCCGAACAACCCCTCAGGTTCGTACATCAAACCGGACGAGCGCCGGCAGATTGTGAAACTGTGCGTGAAACATGGCGTGGCGCTGATCGCCGACGAGGTGTTCTTCGATTACAGCCTTGAGCCGTTCGCAGGTAACGCGCGGCTGGCGGGAGAGTCAGGTGTGCTGACGTTCGCGCTGGACGGATTCTCGAAGATGCTCGCCGCCCCCCACGCCAAGGTCGGCTGGATTCAGGTATCCGGCCCCAAGGATGATGTGGAACAGGCGAAGCGTCGTCTGGATGTCATCGCCGATGATTATCTGCCCATGAGCGATATCATCGCCGAACGCATCCCGGCACTGCTTGAGGCCGCGCCGGTCCAGACCGGGCGCGTGCGCGAACGGGTGCGGGGCAATCTCGCCCGGCTGCATGAGATGCTGAAAGCCGACCCGAATGGCCTGGTGAACGTCCTTCGTGCGGAAGGCGGATGGAATGTGCTGCTGCGTGTGCCTTCGGTCATCGACGAAAACGAATTGGTGCTGCGTCTCATCGCCGACTGCCGTATCACCGGCCAGCCCGGCTACTTCTTCGATATGACGTCCAACGGGTATCTGGCGATATCGCTGCTTCCTGAGCCCGCGGAATTCGAGCGCAACGTGCGTGCGGTACTTGACGTCACCGCACGCTTCATGGAGTGAATCATGCGGCGACGCCGGACACCTGACACTGGACACCATTCGAGGGCGGTGTCGTATGGCGGCTTCGGCTGCCGGTGATGAGCGGGGATTACAATAAGTGCTATGGGATTCTCATTGTTCAAGTCCAAGGAACTGCCGCGTCCGCAATCATTGACGTTTCGTCTTGAAGGCGCAGCTCATACGTACGATGACGGGCAGCTGGGGCTTGGTCCTACCACGCTGACCATCAGCGAGCGGCGCGTGGCGGTCATCGGTCTCAATGGCGCCGGCAAATCCACGTTGCTGGGATTGCTCGATGGGTCATTGAAGGCGACGGCCGGTGCCGTCGTGATCGAGGGTGGCGAGGAGCGGCTTGATCCGACGTCGAAGAAAGACGACAAACGCATCAACGATCTGGTCGGCATCGTTCGCCGCGAGGAGATCCCGAACAGCTTCTACCGTGCGAAGAACATCGCCGAAGCGGTATCGGAGGCTTTGAAGAAGCACAAGATCCCCGAAGGGGAGCGGCAGGCGCGCATCGGCAATCTGTTCGCCCATTTCGATCTGGCGCAGGTCTCGCGGGCGAAGGCCAGCGAGCTCGATTCCCTGAAGCGCCATCTGCTGGCCATAGCCGCCGCATTGAGCTTCGAGCCCAGTGCCATCGTGGCGGACGAGCCCAGCAAAGGGCTGGATGAAGTCGGCACCGCGCATGTGGCCAAGGCGCTGTTCAGCTATGACAAGCAGGTGGTGTTCGCCACACATGACACCGATATGATTCGCCGGCCCGAATACGCGATCGACCGCGTACTCGTCGTGGACGATCACAGTATTGTGTTCGACGGCACGCCGAACGATGCGGTGGCCTTCTATGAGCATCTGATTCGGGGCAAGTACGAGGCCGCCAAACAGCAGGAGTAGGCGTCCGGTGTGCCGGCTGGCCGCAGGGCAATGGGTCACAGCAGGGAGAACCATGAGGCCACGTCGTGCCACACCGTCGGATTGTTGTTGATCAGCGCATCATCGCGTGCCAGTACGAAACAGCTGAGCACTGCGATGGACAGCGTGAACAGTGTCAACAGCAATACAGTCCAGCGCATCAGCCAACGCCAAGGCGTCACATGGGCGATGCCGTCGCCCGAAGCGGCGTCGTTCGCCCCCGCCAAGGAGTGGCTGGGCTCCCTGCCATTGACCAGCCATAACGTCGCAGGTATCGAGGCCAACGCGAACAGCCAGCCGAAATCGGCGCTGTAACGCCAACCAAGACCGCCGACATAGGCGTCGAACACGATAAGTCCGCAAGCCAGCATCGGGCAGCCGATGAGCCAGGGCCGCAGACCATGCATCTCGAGATTGTTCATATATGGCAGCAATACGGCGAGCAGCATCACAGGCGTGGCGGTGAACAACGCGCCGACCATCACCTCGTAGTATCCCCACACGGGCATGGGAGCGGGGGAGATGGCAAGCCAGGGGAACTGCGGAACGAATCGCAAGGGCAGGAACAGGTAATACCATATGGACGATGGCATGTCCGCCATGGGCGTGGTGTACCGCGTCATATCGGACACGGTGAACTGATACGCGTTGCCGAAGTTGAACAATGAGCCGAACCTCGCATGGTTCCACGCCATAAGAGGGGCCACGACCGCAATGGCGGGAACCAGCATGGCAAGGGGAGCGCGCAACGCCTTGGCCACACTGATGCGATGGTGCCGCAGCTCGCCGATCACGGCCCGGATCTGCGGCCAGAACAGCGGGAACGCCAGTAGCGCGGCAAGGGTGAACGTCGGACGGCAGCCGAAGTTCGCGGCAATGCACAAGGCTCCGGCAGCCAGTCGCGGCAACGACAGCGGCGCCGTGTCACCGGCACGCCAGCGGTCGACGGACAGCACCGGCCGTGCGGAAGTCTCGGCACCGAGCCAGAACCATAGTCCGAGCGATGTCAATGCCAGTGATGCGGCGAACGGCACCTGATAGAAATTCGTGCGGTACACCAGATATCCCGTCTGTGCTCCCAGCAGACCGGAGACCGTGGTCAGTGATGCCGCAGCCAGAGAGGTTCGCGGCATCACACGGTGAATCGTGCGGATCATCAGCATCGAGAAGAAGATGATGAACAGCAGCATCAGGAACTGTTCGGCGGCTCCGGTGGACAGCATTCGCCCGGTAATGAGGCGATACGGGGCGAACAGCACTGCAGCCGGAACCACACCGAAGTAGGAATACCAGTGTCCGTCATGGAACGCATAATCCCAGTAGATCGGGCTGACTCCGTCGCTCAGCAGTTTGAGACGGGTCGGCACATCATACGGCTGCTCGGCCTGCGCAAGTTCGCTGGGCACGTCTAGATCCAGCCATGGACGGCCGGCAATCAGGGAATCCGCCACATGCGCGTACTGGTCATAATCGTAGGTGTATCCGCCTGCGGTATGGAACACCATTGGCGAAGCGTAGATGATCTGCGCAATGATCGACCAGCCTAGAGCGATCGCCGGAATAGCCATCACCGCTGCGAATGCCAGACGCTGTCGAACACTGGCGGGATTCAGTTCGATGCGCCACAGCCTCGACCCCGGCCTCCACAGCGCCACCAGAGCCGACAGCAGTGCCATCACTCCGACACGTATCCAGTTGAAGGCAAACGGCACTTTCACGTTCGCACGCGCATCGCTCACCGGTATCACGGCGCCGCGCTCCTCTTGGATCCAGACACGGACCAGGCCCGCGCCGACTGCCTTGACATAATGGCTGCGTGTGGAGCTCGGGCTGATCGACTGCATGCGTCCGGTCGTATCACCGATATCCACGCGAACATGCACGGTGGAGGAGGGCATGGCGAGTTCCGTATCCCCCTGGGAATGGGATTGCCTGAGGGTCTTGTCCCGTACGGAGCTGATGGTGGCCGCATCGACCGTATCGATGCGGAGGAAATCCGACGTGCCGTCCGCAGTCAATTCCAGATAGGCGTTGGTGGGATCGGTCACAGTCAGCATGCCGTCGCTGCTTCGGGTCAAGCCGCTGCCGAGCGCGTTATGCACGGCGTTGGTGTCGGTGCTTGCGCCAAGCGTGCGCCAGAACGGCATATTGAACACTATGCACTCCAAGGCGAGCATCACCATGGCCACCGCCATGATGGGAAGCAGGATGCGGCGAAGCCTTGACGCGATATGCGACGGCTGCGAATGGTGCGTCGTGGGGCTGGCTGCTGAGGAAAGGTCCATGGAATGCACGCCATTATTCTATAAGCTTTATGTCGGGCAAACAGGAGAGAATGAGAATCATGCCAAATCGTATGTCGAATCACAGGAACCAGTCGCGCAAGTCCCTGCTGGGGGAAATCATGGATTCGATGAATGCGTTCGCCGCCGATTTGGGCCTGGCAAAGCCGAAGAAGGCCGGAACGAATCCATTCGGTGACGCACTGCGGGAAAACAGCGAGCGTGAAGGCAGCGTCATCGATGAGCTGATTCGCCATGCGGTCACGATTTCCCCGGTGGTCAAGCGCCACACGTTCCCTGCCTTGGAGAATGTGCCGGAACATCTGGTGCTGGGATGGGCGCAGCTGCCTTCCACGCGAGGACGGGGCTTCTCACTGGGTATTTTCCCCGACCGTGATCATTTCGCCCAGGTGGCGTTCGCCGATACGCACGGCCGTGTATTCGTGGGTTCCGACCCCGACATGGATGTGCAGGACATGCAACCGCGGTTCATGTTCGGCAAGGAGAAGAACGTCACGCTGCCGGACGGGGAACGTCTGGGCTTGGATGAGAACGCGCAACGCGGAGCGATGGACGGTATGCGCGCGCTCGAGCGGGCGCTGCGCCGCAGGAACGGGAAACCGGTGAAGGCCGTGGCGGGCGGCGTCATAGGCAGGGACGATACCGGACGCATGACCTGGCTGGCATCCTGGCTGAAAACCGATAATCGGTACACGCTGGAACAGATGCGAGCCAATCTGCCGTCTGAGATGCGTCATGATCTCGAATACCGCGATGCGGTGGCCATCGCGTTCTTCGCCGCATATATGCTGCCGCAGATCAACGGACTGCTGATTGGCTTCGGATCCGGCAACATCTTCCGCCGTCTGAACCGTGAGGCGCCGATTGGCGCCATCCGGCGCTCCGTGCGTGATACGCTGGCTGCGCGCGCCCACGGCATGAGAGCCTCCGGATTGGAGGATCACTTCGCCGATCTGATGCGCGAGGCCGGAGCATTGGACAAGCTTGAGGGGCTTGAAGCCGTGCATGGCGCCGAAGCCTTGCACCTGTATACGTCCAGCTATTCGAACAGTTACTTCTTCACCTGGGACAAGTCTCTCGCATTCGCACAGGCATTGAAGGCGTTGAAGATCGAAGGCAATCTGAATCGTTTCGCCGCCGTCAGTGCATGGTTGGAGCGCAATTCCTCGCTAGGGCGCACACTCACCGAGGATACGGTGACCCGAGCGGAGGCGGCGCAGATCGATATGAAGCTCATCGAGAATTCAGCGATCATGGCTCTCGATCCGTTCGAAGGCACCGACGAACGTCAAGCCGTGCTCAAGCTGGTGGATATCGCCGGCCACACCGCCCGGAGAATCCGCGAGCAATTCCCCGATCCCAGAATCGCCTCGGATGGTCGACAGGACGCACATGGGTATGCCGGCAAGCCCAGCGAATGGGTGTATCGCCAGGCAATGGCCACGCTGCTGCGTCGGCTGCGCCTGCCCTACCGCTTTGATGTGGAATTCCGCTCATGTCTGGAATCAGGCGAGGTGGCCATCGGCTTTACCACGGCCGGCACGTCGATGATGCCCAACAGCCGTTATGACGAGATCAGCCATGCCTGGCGCACCTTGTCCAGTACCGAGCGCGCCGCGATGAGCGTGGCCTACAATCTGCGCGTCGGCCTGATGATGGCGGCACTGAGCTTTGGCGTCAGCCCGGCGGTCAAACAGGTGTCGTTGCACATCGACTCCATCGGATTGGAAGAGGCCATCACCGAGCAGGACAGCGCCATCGAACAGATGATGAGCGAGGCGTTGCGCGCATTCGAGCATCTGCGCAGCGGTGACCTGGGTCGTTCCGGTTCCAAGGCGGACCCCAAAGACGGTGATTTCCACGGTGACCCGACGCGACCCATCGCCCATGAGGAGTCCTTCGGACATGATGCGCATGAGGGCGATGCCGCTGATGGTCAGGACGAGGGACAGCACCAGTCCGATGGACAATCCATCGACTCCCAGTTCGAGGACCTGATGCGGGGTGTCGAGATCGACGATATGTCCTTCGGCTTGGGGGCCGACGATGGCGGGAATGCCGATGACGACGCCGATATGGCCGATGACCCGATGAACGTCCTGCGCAGGAATCCCACCGTGCGCAACATGGTCACCGTCACATTGAGCCGCGACGCGTTCCTGCGGCGTCTCCACACGGATGGTCTCGACCATCCGCAGGACACCTATCGCATGTTCGGCGCTGTGATGGACGTGGATGGCGAAGGCGGTCTGAAGCCCATCAATGCGGACTTTGACCTTGCCGACAGGCGTTTTTCGCCGCGCGGCTCCCAAGAGGAGCCCGAACTAACCGAACGGGTTTTCGACCCCGCTGTGGCCCAGGTGCTTGGCGCGGCCAGCAGCGATGGTCTGGCGATCCAACGTGTGGACATGCTGCAGCGCGCGGTGAACGAATTCCATGCGTTGGCTCAGAACCGGGAACTGGATTCCGTCGGCAAGGCGCAGCGTGCCGTGGGTCTCATCGAGAGCATATGCGATCCGGAACTGACCGGACGGTCCTCCGAGGTGACCAGCGCGCTGATCGACGGACGAGACACCCCGGATCTGACGTTCACGCTCGCCGATGAACTCGACAAGGCGCGTCTTCACGCCCGGGATTTGCTGTTCTCCGGTCAGGCCGATCAGGCCATTGAGACTTCGGAGGCGGCCGTGACCCGTATGGATCAGCTCTTCGCTTCCGGCGCAGGTGTGCCGCGGTATTTCAACTCCTATGCCGAACGCGTGGTGTACAACCGGCTGTTCGCCACACGGGATGAGCGAACCATGCTGATTCCGGACAACCTGTTCTATGCGCATATGGAATTGGCCGACGTGCTCAGTCAGATCAAGGGTGCCAAAGCCGCCATACCGCATCTTAACCGCATGGTCGCCTACGCTCCCGCATATCCGCTCTCCCATCTCAAGCTCGCCATACAATTGGCGCGTAGCGAGGATTGGGATTCTGCCCGCGCAGCCTGCCTCAATGCACTCCGCGTGGCCCTGGATCGTGATGATGCCGCGTTCGCCTACTATCGATTCGCCTATTGCGAGTGGATGCTGGACCATTTCGAAACGGCGGCTGCGGCCTATATCCTCAGCGATCACATCGCTCCGGGCGCCATCAGCAGTCTGGAAGGCGAACTGCAGGAGCTTGTGGCACGTGCCGATTCGCAATGCATCAACGTGCCCGAATCGGTGGATGAAGCGTCCTATGTGCTCGCATCGCATGATCTGCCGGTCTGGCCGCATGTGGAAGTAGGGGATATCGTGCGTGACGCCGCCCGTGTCTGCGTGGACGAAGGCATGTTCGTGCCGGCACGGACACTGTCCGTGGCGGTGGCCCGCATGAATGCCGGAGGCGACGGCGACATCGACGTCATCCAGGCGCAATACCTGCGTTCCCTGACCACCTGACGGATCCCCCGTATCTGGATTGCGGCCCATGTCCTGCATGTTGGCCGCTGACGGGTACGGAATACGCTTCCCGACACGCTCAAGGCCGTTCGGCCAAGCCTACGGTCGGGAGGTGCCTCCCACCACCCACAAGCTCCGTATCAATTCGGATTGCTTCGTCGGGCTTGCTTTGCGGACAATGCTGTGGTTCCTCATGCTCGGCTAGGATAGGCGGTTATGAGCACTGAACAGTTGGCATGGGATTTCGATGATGGCGGGATCGCCGAGGTGAAGCCCGACGAGGGCGCAACGCGTTTCGCGCCTGGCTCGGAGCAGTGGATTACGGCTTTGCAGCCCACCGATGACGATGCGATGCGGCTCGACCGGCTCGATGTGAACACGTTGAGCTCCGAAGCCGCGGCGCGCCTGTGGGCGCGTGTGGCTGCATGGGTGGAAGCCGACCAGATCGCCTATTACATCGATGATGCTCCGGTCAGCTCCGATGCCGCCTATGATGCTCGCATGCGCACGCTCGAACGGCTCGAAGCGGGCTTCCCCGCGTTGGACAATCCGCAGTCGCCCACCCATCGCGTCGGCGGAACATTCTCCAATGACTTTGCCTCCGTGCGTCATCCCAGCCGCATGATGAGCCTCGATGACGTGTTCTCCATCGAAGAGCTCAGGGACTGGTACGATTCGGTGATCCGCGACCTCGACTGGCCTGAAGGCAAGCCGTTGCCGATGAGCTGCGAGGTCAAGATCGATGGTCTTGCCCTGAATCTCATCTACCGCAACGGCGTATTGGAACAGGGGCTGACACGCGGCGATGGCGTGACCGGCGAGGATATCACCCTGAACGTGCGCACCATCGGCTCTATCCCGGCCAATCTGGGAGGGCCCAAGGAGGACATCCCGGACTTCGTGGAGATCCGTGGCGAGGTGTTCATGCGCTGGGATGACTTCCATACGCTCAACAGCGAGCAGGAGGATGCTGGACGCGCCCCGTTCGCCAACCCGCGCAACGCCGCAGCCGGTTCCCTGCGCCAGAAGGATCCGCGTATCACGGCCACACGGCGTCTTAGCTTCTATGCACATGGTTTGGGACAACTCACCTGGGGACCCGATCATCCGCGCGGCACGCATGACGTGGTGGCCGACCAGTCGCAGGCCTATGAGCTCTATCAAAAGTGGGGCATACCGGTCTCGCCGCACAATCGTTCAGTTACCTCCTTCCGAGAGATACTGGACATGATCGACTACTATGGCGAGCATCGCGGCGATATCGAGCATGCGCTCGATGGCATCGTCGTCAAAGTCGATGATCTGGCCTTGCAGCATACTTTGGGTGCCACATCACGTGCGCCGCGTTGGGCTATCGCCTACAAATATCCGCCCGAAGAGGTGAACACCGAGCTGAGGGACATCGTCGTGCAGGTCGGGCGTACCGGCCGTGTTACGCCGGTCGCCGTCCTGAAGCCTGTATACGTGGCGGGCTCCACCGTGGCCCGCACCACGTTGCACAATGCGTATGAAGTCAAGCGCAAAGGCATTCTCATCGGCGACACCGTCGTGGTGCGCAAGGCCGGCGATGTGATCCCCGAGCTGGTCGGTCCGGTGCTGGAGCGGCGCAAGGGCCGCGAAGGGGAGCTGCGTGAATTCGTGATGCCGGAATACTGCCCGTCCTGCGGGGCTAGACTGGCTCCGGCCAAGGAAGGCGACAAGGACATCCGGTGCCCGAATGTGGAAAGCTGCCCTGCACAGCTGACCGAACGCGTAATCTCCCTGGCGTCACGCAAAGCCTTCGACATCGAGCATCTGGGAGAGCAGTCGGCCTTGGCGTTGACGAACCCGGAGGAGAACCGCCCCGGTTCCGTGGACACGTATGCGCCGAACATCACCGAAATCGTCGTGAAGCCCGGGGAGGAACCCGAACCGTACGAGCCGGTGGAAGGATTGGAACTGCCGACCGAACAGACGCCGGTGCTGTCCAACGAGGCGGGACTGTTCGCGCTTGCTGCCGACGATCTCAAGGACATACGCGTCTGGCGCGAGGCGGCGATTGTCGAAGTCCGGGAAACCGTTGACGGCGACGGCAAGAAGAAGCGAACCCGCAAACGCGTGGGCGGCTCGGGACTGTGGCATCAGGTGCCGGCGTTCTGGACAGCGCCGACTCCCGCGAAAAAGCTCACCGCCAAGCAGCTGGCCGCGCGCGGGGGATCGGATGCCGCTGATATCACGGTGACCGCCTACCCGGATTACGACGTACCCGCCGACGCCGTGATCGTACGCGTGGACCATAAGCGGACCCGCGCCGGCGAAACCGACGTGCCGGTGTACATTCGACCGGGCGAGAACACCCGCAAGATGCTCGATGAGATGGACAAGGCCCGCCATGCCGATCTGTGGCGTGTGCTGGTCGCGCTGTCCATTCGCCGACTCGGCCCGCCCACCGCACGTCTGATCGCCTCGGCTTTGGGGTCGCTGGATGCCATAGCCGCCGCGAGCGTGGACGAACTGACGCAGATCGACGGCGTGGGACCGGAAATCGCCGAATCCGTGGTGAACTGGTTCGCCGCCGCCCGCGAGCCCGGTGACTGGCGTGGGGAGACCTTGCGCGCGTGGACCGCGGCAGGTGTCGGTGTGGCTGCCGCAGAACAAAGCACGTTGCCGCAGACGCTGGCCGGCAAGACCGTGGTGGTCACCGGCTCCTTGGAGGGCTACTCGCGCGATTCCGCCAAAGAGGCGATTCTTGAGCGTGGCGGCAAGGCCGCAGGTTCGGTGAGCAAGAAGACGGATTACGTGGTGGTCGGCGCGAACGCCGGCTCCAAGGCAGCCAAGGCGGAGGAGCTCGGCATTCCGATGCTGAATGAAGCCCAATTCGCCCAGCTTCTGGAAACCGGCGAGGTCAGTGCTGAACGAGGTGAGGCATCGCCTGTCAGTCGCGCAATGCGAGCATGATCACCGGGAACACGATCGCGGCTGCCAGCGTAATCGTGCCGAGCAGCCGCACGTTGCCCGTGTAGAAGTCGATCGGCTCCCCGCCTTTGACATCGAGATAATGCTTAAGCTTGAAGACAAGTTCGGGCTTCCATAACAGAAAGCCGCCGATGCCGATGAGAATCACCTCACTGAGCACTATCTGCAGGATAAGAGGCATCATTGCTCCTTTCCACGTGAAAGTATCACATCAAGACCCTAGCATGCCGGCCGATTGCACGGTACTCTGGTGGACGGCGATAAGGAGGATTGATGAGCGAAACCCGTGCAATCGAAGCAGCGATATACGAACGTCTTAGCCGTGTGATCGACCCGGAATTAGGACGATCGGTCACCGATTTGGGCATGATTGCGGCCATCGACGCAACCCCGTCTGCGAACGATGCGGAAGGCGACTACGACGTCACCGTGCATGTGGAGCTCACCGTGGAGGGCTGTCCGCTCTCAGAGACCATCACCAATCAGATCAACGGTGCGGTGGCCTCCTATCCGGATGCCAAACTCACACCTCATATCGAGGTCTCTTCGATGAGCCGGGACAAGCTCGACGATCTGGTGGCCGACCTGAAAGCCGAACGCAAGCAGAACCCGTTCAGCAAGCCCGGGGTCAAGACTCGCATCTTCGCCATCGCATCGGGCAAGGGAGGCGTCGGCAAATCGTCGGTGACGGCGAACCTTGCCGCCACATTCGCGGCATTGGGCTATGACACCGCCGCCATCGACGCCGATATCTACGGGTTTTCGCTGCCAAGGCTGTTCGGCGCGCACACCCAGCCGACGAACCTGAACGGCATGCTGATGCCGGTCACCGCGTGGGGCGTCAAACTCATTTCCATCGGCATGTTCGCGGGCGCGGATCGCGCCATCCTCTGGCGAGGCCCGCGTCTGCAGCGCTCGCTGGAACAGTTCCTGTCTGATGTGTGGTGGGGTCAGCCGGACGTGCTGTTGCTCGATCTGGCACCCGGCACCGGTGACATGGCGATATCCGTGGCTCAGGCGCTGCCGAACGCGGAGCTGGTCGTGGTCACCACACCGCAGCCGTCCGCATCCGATATCGCCGTGCGTTCCGGCTTGGTGGCGTTGCAGGTACCGATGAAGGTACGCGGCGTGGTGGAGAACATGAGCTACTACGAGCACAACGGCGAGAAGCTGCGCATTTTCGGCGAAGGTGGAGGTCAACGGGTCAGCGAACAGCTCACCGAAGCGTTGGGATACGATGTGCCGTTGATGGCACAACTGCCGCTGGAACCCGAGGTGCGTGAAATCGGCGAATCCGGCCGACCCGCGGTGTTGGATGCCGATGGCGCACTGCGCGCTGACGGCATTGGTGCCACCTTCCGTTCGCTGGCCAATCAGCTGATGCGTAGCTGAGGGGGGTCGTCAGACTCATCACCAAAGCCCTCATGAGGAACGCTTGTGTTCTGCGTCAGAAACTCATTACTGTATTTCTGGCTCCCCTTGTCAGGGGAGCTGTCGACGAAGTCGACTGAGGGGTAGTCATTTTGTCAACGAACTTCTGACGCAAGACGCTAGTGCTGCGCCCGCCAGATGTCCGGCTCCACGTAGATTTCCCAGATATACCAAGGCATGGCCGTGCGGATGTTGGTCTCAATCTTATCGACGGTCTGCACGTCGAAATCACGGTCGAGCTTCGACGTCTCCACTTTGAGGCATAGCAGCACGGAATCCTCATCCATGTGGATGGCTTGCATGTTGATGAGCCGGTCGACGCCGGCGGTGTCCTCCACGGCCTTGACCACCATTGTGCGCGTGCTGGGGTCAAGGCTTTCGCCCACCAGCAGCGAGCCGGATTTGAACGCCAGCGCGGCCGAACCGCAGACCAGCACCAGACCGACGAGCATGCCGCCGATTGCATCATAGAGTTCGTCGCCGGTCACTATCGACAGTCCGATGCCAAGTCCTGCGAATGCCAGACCAATCAGGGCCAGCGTATCCTCCATCATGACCGAAGCCAATTCGGCGGACTTGGTGCGACGCCAGAAACCAATCAGCGAATCATCCTCCACCTTGACGCGTTTCATACGCCCTCGAGCCTCATGGACGGAGGTGTGCAGGCCATACCCTTCAAGACATGCGGAGACGCCGACCACCACCAGTGCGGCGATGAGTTCAACCGAGTTCGCATCACGGGACGCCGTGCCTTCGATGAGCGCGCCTAGTTTGCCCGCCGCCTGAGAGACCGCGAACACGCCGCCGACGAAGAACAGCAGCGTGGCCACAATGAAACTGGCGAGATACTTCACGCGGTGAAGCCCGAACGGGTGATCGCCACGGGATTTATGGTCGGATGCCTTATCGCCCACCATCAGCACCAGTTCATTCGCGCAATCCGCTACCGAGTGCACGGATTCCGAGAACATGGATGACGATCCGGTGAACGCCGCCGCCGCGAACTTGGCACAGGCGACACCGACATTGGCAAGTAGTGCGGCCTTGACCGCCGCTCCACTGTTCTTCTGATCAGACATGAGATATACGCCCCTCTTCCACCGCGGCATTATAGCGTTCTCCTGTACCGAATGCCTTCATCGGGCAGCAATACGGAAAAGCCCAGCCGCACGATGCAGCTGGGCTTTTCCGTATTGCGCTACCGGCTCATTGTCAGGCCATGCGGCCAACAATCAGATGTGGTAGTAGAGCTCGTACTCGAGCGGGGTCGGGGTCAGGCGGGCCTGATCGATCTCGTCGCGCTTGAGGCCAATCCAGGTCTCGATGAGGTCATCGGTGAACACGTCGCCGGCGGTGAGGAAGTCGTGGTCCTCTTCCAGGGCGTCCATGGCCTCGGCCAGGGAGCTCGGCACCTGCTTGATGCCGGCGTGCTCTTCCGGAGGCAGCTCGTAGAGGTCCTTGTCGACCGGCTCCGGAGGCTCGATGTGGTTCAGGATGCCGTCCAGGCCAGCCATCAGCTGAGCGGAGAAGGCCAGGAACGGGTTGCAGGACGGATCCGGGGCGCGGAACTCAATGCGCTTGGCAGCCGGGGAGGTGCCGGCCAGCGGGATACGGATGGCGGCGGAACGGTTGCGGGCGGAGTACACCAGGTTGACCGGGGCCTCGAAGCCCGGAACCAGACGGTGGTAGGAGTTCAGGGACGGGTTGGTGAAGGCCAGCACGGAGGAGGAGTGCTTGATGAGGCCGCCGATGTACCAGCGGGCCAGATCGGACAGGCCGGCGTAACCCTTCTCATCGTAGAACAGCGGCTTGCCGTCCTTCCACAGGGACTGGTGGCAGTGCATGCCGGTGCCGTTGTCGCCTGCAATCGGCTTCGGCATGAAGGTCACGGACTTGCCGGCCAGAGCGGCGGTCTCGTGGACCACGTACTTGTACTTCATCAGGTCGTCACCTGCGTGCTGCAGGGTGTTGAAGCGGTAGTTGATCTCCTGCTGGCCCGCGCCGGCCACCTCGTGGTGGGAGCGCTCGAGGATCAGGCCGACCTTCTGCAGGTTGGCGACCATGTCGTCGCGCAGGTCCTGGCTGTGGTCGATCGGAGGAACCGGGAAGTAACCGCGCTTGACACGGTTCTTGAAGCCGATGTTCGGGGTGCCGTCCTCTTCGGTGTCCACGCCGGAGTTCCACGGGGCCTCAATGGAGTCGACTTCGTAGAAGGAACGCTGCATGGAGTTCTCGAAGCGCACCTTGTCGAAGATGAAGAACTCGGCCTCAGGGGCGAAGGACGCGGTGTCGGCGATGCCGGTGGACTTGAGGTAGGCCTCGGCCTTGCCGGCGACCTGACGGGGGTCGCGGGAGTAAGGCTCGTCGGTCAGCGGGTCGACGATGGAGAAGGCCACGTCGAGGGTCTTGTGCTTGCGGAACGGGTCGACGAAGGCGGTGGTGATATCCGGAACCAGCTTCATATCGGACTCGTTGATGGCCTGGAAGCCCTGGACGGACGAACCATCGAACGGCATGCCTTCGGTGAAGGCGTCCTTCAGGAACTCGCTTGCCGGCACGGTGAAGTGCTGCTGAACGCCGATAAGATCGGTGAAACGAACGGAGACATACTCGATGCCTTCCTTATTGATAAGGGCCTCGGCGTCTTCCTTGGACTTGAGTTCGGTCACGGGACCGCTCCTTTCGTGTGAAACGTAACGATATACATCGTAAAATCGTGCGTTTCGCGAGCTCGAAACTTGGGTTACGAGAATGTTTCGTGACTATGGCCTATTGACGTTCAAGCGCGGTATTCCAACGAAACGTCATTACGGATCGGAAACGAAGGACCTTGTGCAAAGGCCGAGACCGTCCGCAACGTGGACAGTTTTGAATCCGTACGACGATACGAGAAATACGAGGAAGCCCCCTTGAATCCGGCATGGGATCCAAGGGGGGCTTCCTCGTTATCATCTGGCGGTCGAACCGTGATCAGCGTCCGCGCATCGCGCGACGGGACACCTTCTGCGGGTGGTAGGGGTCGATTCCCTTCGGCACGCCGTATCCGTTCTTCATCTGCAGAGTGCGCAGACGATCGTTCAGCGTGGCGATCTCGGATTTGGTCAGCAGGAAACGACGACGGGGATGGATCTTCGCGATCAGCGGGTTCTTGTGATCAGTGGGCTCATACGTCTTGGCCTTGGTCACGGCGTTGCGCAGCTTGTCCAGCGGCACCTGCTTGGGGCCGTGGCCCACGGCGATGCGGTACACCGGGATGGAGGAGCCGGCGGTGACGCCCTTGATCTCACGCTCCTGACGGTTCATGGCGCGCATGACCCGGCCGTAATCGCCCTCGCCGATCAGATAGATGCCGTTCATCGACGTGCCGCGCCAGATGGCATCCTTGGTCTTCGGATCGATCCACACCGGTTCCTGCGGGAAGTCGAAGCCTGCCTTGCTCATGTTGCTCAGCACGCTGATGGCGGCACCCGGCTTGCCGTCGATCTGCTTGTATCCCACGGCGTCGGCACGACGGGTCAGCATCATCGTGGCGAGCAACAGACCCAGCATCACTGCGGTGATCATCAGGAAGATCCAGGTGAGCCATGTCCACTTGAAGATCAGTCCGATGATGACCATCACGATCACCGGCAGCAGGAAAGAACCGGCCTCAAGCCAGGGCAGTGCCTTGTCTTCCTTCGCTGTGTACTTGTAGATCTGGATGATCTGCTTGATCGTGCTTTGCTTTTTGGGCTTTGCTTCCTTGTCCGCCATCACTTTTTCCTTTACTGCATGCTTTTGCAAACGAACACACTGGCAAATAACTGTATCAGGTGCGCTGGTCCGGTTTCAGCGCGTGTGCAGAGGGCGGCCGTCCGCTTTGAGCAGCGCCTCGCCTAGCGTCTCGCTGAATGTGGGGTGGGGGTGGATCAGCCGGGCGGCTTCGCTCAACGGAATATGGTTGCCGACCAGCTGTTCTGCCTCCGCGATGAGGTCCGAGGCCAGTGGAGACACGATATGCACGCCCAGTATGCGGGGCGCATCCGGCGCCGACTGGTCGCATCCTGAGACGATGGTCATCGATCCCGCCGTGCCCCGCATCAGCATGCGGGCGTTCGAGAGCATGGGATAGGCGGTTTCCTTGACTTCCACAAGATCCTCCCGGGCCTGCGCCTCGTTGAGGGTCAACCCCACGCAGGCGGCCTCCGGCGAAGAGAACACCACCTGGGGGATGGTGTCCTCCTCCACCGGCTTGACATGCTGTCCCGCGATCGTTTCAGCGATGACCAGTCCCTGCTCGAATGCGCGATGCGCCAAGGCATGGCCTTCGGTGACATCTCCCACCGCCCAGATGCCGGGTTTGTCGGTATGGCCGAATGCGTCGGTGGAGACAAGTCCGTCGCTGGTGAGGGCGACGCCCCACGAGGAGTCGGTGATGGGGTCGCGTCCGATGGCCGCCAGCGCGACTTCGCCCCAAACGCTGTGCTCGCCGTCTTCTCCTTGGACGGTGTAATGCACGGTGGCGCCGAGGTTCACGCCGACGTCCACATGGGTCACGGTGGAATGGGTGATGACCTTGATGCCATGACGCTTGAGTTCGCGGGTGAGCGTCACTCCGGCGCGACGGTCCCATGCCGACAGCACACGATCCTTGCGGATGAGCAAAGTGATGTCTGATCCGGCGGCGTTCCACATGGAGGCGAACTCCAAAGCCACTGCGCCCGCACCGATGATGACCGCAGACGAGGGGAACTCGTTGGCCTCCAACGCCTGCGTGGAGTCGATCAGCGCCCCTCCGAACGGGTTGCCGGGCAGGGGGCGCGGGCGTGCGCCGGTGGCGATCACGATGTCGGTCACGCTGAGGTCCAGTGCCGTACCGGCAGGCTTCGGAACATTGGCTTTATGGTAGACGATGACCTCGTTCTGTTGCGGGGCCGGAGCGATATGCACGATATGCCGTCCGCCGGTGTCGGTCTCGTCCGCGGCGAACGTAGCGAATCCACGGTATACGGTGATGCCTCGATGTGCCAGCAATCCCGACAGCCCCTGCACCATCGTGTCGACGATATGCCGCCTGTAATCGTGCAGCTTGCCGAAGTCGATACCATCGACCGTGGCTTGAACGCCGAGCTCGGCTGCGCGATGCACGGTATCGATGGTATGTGTGGCCGTGATCAGCGCTTTGGATGGAATGCACCCGCGGTTGAGGCAGGTGCCGCCGACCGTGGCGTCCCGTTCGATCAGAGCCACCTTCTTGCCAAGTTCAGCGGCTCGCAATGCTGTGGAATAGCCGCCCGGTCCTGCGCCGATGATTGCGATATCGTACTGTTCGCTCATAGTGTCCTCCCTGGCAAACACAGGTAATCACATAATAAAACTCCCCTCAACCGAAGCGAGGGGGAGTTGATTCATTGCATAGCAGAGGTATGAGAAGGAGACACTAGTATGGCTCCCCTTGTCAGGGGAGCCGGCCCGCGAAGCGGGACTGAGGGGTAGTGAATTCGTCAACGAATTTCTGATGAAGAATGCTAGTCCTCGGGCCAGTGGCCGCGCTTCGGATAGCGTGGCTTCGGCAGCCTCCAACGACGCATCTGAATGGAGCGGCTCCAGGCATAGGTGAGCGAACGGGAACCCTTGGCCACGGATGCCTCGCCGTACTTGGCAATCAGCTTCGGCTTGAGCTTGCGCCACATCAGCCAGACGTCGATGATGATCGCAGCCAGATAACCGTACATGATGATCATCATGATCAGCGACGCCCAGGCGTTCGGGAAGAGCGAGGACACGACCATGGACACGATTAGAATGCCGAACGCCACCGGGATGAACCATTCGCCAAGGTTGATGCGGGCGTCCACATAATCACGGATGTAGATGCGCCACGGAAGACGTTCCGCCTTGGGCATGTGGTTGATGTCGCCCTTCTGCATGGCCTCGTATTCGGCGTTCTCGCGTTCGCGCATCCGGGCTTTGGCGGCTTTCGCGCTGGCCTTGCGATTCGCAGGTACCAGCGGGCGGATGCCTGCGGCCTGCGCCTTCTTCATCTTCGGCGTCGGACGGCCCTTGCCTTCGGACGGATTCTTCTGTGGTGCGGCCTGCTCAACAGGAGCCTGGGCCTCTTCTTTCTTCTTGAACGGATTCCATGTCATGCTTAGAGGTTACGGTGACGTTCAGACACATGTTCCTTGGGCGTAACCATTGCAATGACGCCTTTTATATGACTGGTATATAAGGAGGACACACATGGCAGAACTCACCGTAGACGAGGTTCGCGCGCGCGTCGAAGCAGATTGGGACCGTATCGTCGAAGTGCTCAGGCGCAAGATCGCCTTGCAGTCCGTCTCCGCCAAAGGCATCACGGCAGACCATATGAAGCGTTCTGCTGAGTTCGTGGCCGAGGAGCTCAGACTGGTGGGCGTGGACGCGAAGGTGGTGCAGGCGTCCAATGAGGACGGTACCCCGGGCGCGTGGGAGGTCATCGGTTCTCGTATGGTCGGCCCGGATGCCCCGACCGTTCTGCTGTATGCCCATCATGATGTCCAGCCGGTGCCCGATCCGGCCGAATGGGACACCGACCCGTTCGTGGGAACCGAAATCGACGGACGGCTCTATGGCCGAGGATCCGCCGATGACGGCGGCGGCATCGCCATCCATTCCGGTGCGCTCAAGGCGCTTGGCGACGATCTCAAGGTGAATATCAAGGTGTTCATCGAGGGGGAGGAGGAGATGGGCTCGCCGAGCTTCATCCCGTTCATCAGTGCCCATAAGGACGAGTTCGACTCCGATGTGATCATCGTGGCCGATTCCGGCAACTGGTCCGCCGAAATCCCGTCCCTGACCACGTCGCTGCGTGGCAACACCTGCGTGGACGTGACCGTGCGCGGACTGAAGCATCCGGTGCATTCCGGTCAGTACGGTGGGCCTATTCTTGACTCGAACACGCTTGCCGCCATGCTGATCGCCTCCCTGTATGACGAGAATGGCGATATCGCCGTGCCGGGCATCGCCTCGCAGGAGCCGGTCGGCGGCCTGCAGCAGGACGTCGACGAAGCCGGCGTGCGCGCCGACGCGGGCGTGGTTGATGGATACGTGCTCGCCGGATCCGGCTCCCTGGCATCGCGTCTGTGGACCAAGCCGAGTCTGACGGTGATCGGCTTCGATGCACATCCGGTGGACGGATCCTTCAATGTGATCGCCCCCGAGACCCGCTTCCGCCTGTCCCTGCGCACAGCTCCGAGCCAGCGCCCCGAAGAAGCCCAGGATGCGTTGGCCGAGTTCCTGCTGTCGCATGCTCCTTTTGGTGCCGAAGTCGAGGTGGCCAAGCTGGAGAACGGCATGGGTTGGGCCATGGATCCGGACGCTGTGGCCACTCGCGATGCTCTGGAGGCCATGGAGGAGGCATTCGGCGTCAAGCCGATCAACCAAGGTCAGGGTGGTTCCATTCCGTTCATCCCCGAACTGCAGCGCCTGTTCCCGTCCGCCCAGGTGCTGGTCACCGGCCCGGAGGACCCGAAGGCCAACGCCCACAGCCCGAACGAGTCCATCTCGCTGTACGGCTTGAAGCACAACGTGATCACCGAGGCGCTGCTGCTCGACAAGCTCGGCAAGTAGCGGCTCACGAGAGGCTCGCGGGCCTTGCGCCGGATGTCGGCTGTGTGATCATAGCGATGGCTGACGCTCATCGTGATGATCACATGATCCGGGAAGGCACCGATTTCAGGATTCCTCTATTGCCTTTGGCGGCGGCTTGCCTTATAGTCGGGGAGTTGACACGGGAGCTGCCGAAGGGCGGCTGAGAGGAGACGTTGAGTCTCGACCGATGGAACTTGGACGGGCAATGCCGTCCACGGAATTGTCGCTCTTACATACCCGTGCCTGAATCCGATGCGATTCTCGGTCACTGTGCCGCGAATCACATGAGAGAAGAAGGAAAGGCACAATCATGGCTGAAGCCGTCGCCAAAGCAAACTACAAGTGGCGCGTCGTGGATATCGTCGTCGCCGCCATCATCGCCGTCGCATCCGGCGTCATTTTCTGGGGCTGGGACATCGTCTGCGCAGCCCCGCTTGCCCTGTTCGAAGCCGTCACCCCGGGCTTCGAAGGCCTGCTCAACGGCTTCTGGCTGTTCGCAGGCCCGCTGGCCGCCATCATCGTGCGCAAGCCGGGTGCCGCGCTATTCGCCGAGACCCTTGCCGCATTCCTCGAGCTCACCTTGGGCAACCAGTGGGGCGTGGGCGGCTCCCTGATCGTCGGCATCATGCAGGGCCTGTGCGCTGAGATCGGCTTCGCGATCTTCATGTGGAAGAAGTGGAACATCGTCACCACCATGCTGTCCGGCGCCCTTGCCGGCGTCGGCTGCTGGGCCTACTACTGGATGACCCACCCTGGCTGGAACGCGATGCGTGTGACCTGGTACCTGGTCGGCTCCATCATCTCCGGCATCGTGCTCGCCGGCGCGCTCATGTGGGCGCTGCACAAGGCCATCGCCGCTACCGGCGTGCTTGACCGCTTCGCCTCCGGCCGTGCCGAGGCCCGCGTCTGATGCGCATCACGCCCGCCCATCTCGAGGCAAAGCAGTGGGGATGGCGTCACGCCACGCGAAAGGACTTCGCCCTGCGTGGGCTTGACTTCGACATCCAGCCCGGCGAGCATGTGTTGCTCCTCGGCTCCTCAGGGGCGGGCAAAAGCACGCTTATGGCCGGATTGGCCGGCGTGCTTGGCGGATCCGACGAAGGTGAGCAGGAAGGTTCCCTGACCATTGATGGCATCGAGGCCGGCATCGCCCGCGGCAAAGCCGGCCTCGTGCTGCAGGACCCGGATTCGCAGATCATTCTCGAGCGCGTGGGCGATGACGCGGCCTTCGGCTGCGAGAACCTGAACATCCCACGCGATGAGATCTGGCGGCGCGTTCGCGAATCGCTCAATCTGGTCGGTTTGAAGGACATCGACCTCGACCGTTCCACGCGCCACCTGTCCGTCGGGCAGAGGCAACGCCTCGCGCTCGCCGGCGTGCTCGCCATGCAGCCCGGACTGCTGCTGCTCGACGAGCCGACAGCGAACCTCGATCCCGAAGGCGTGGTCGAAGTGCATGATGCGGTGTGTGACTTGCTCGCACGCACCGGACAGACCTTGGTCGTCGTCGAACACCATATCGACGTGTGGATGGATCTGATCGACCGCGTCATTGTCATCGGACACCCGGATCCGGACTCGCCTGTGGGCGGCATCATCGCCGACGGCAGTCCGCATGAGGTGTTCGGTCGATACGGCGATCTGCTCGCCGGCGGTGGCGCATGGGTGCCGGGGCGGGCGATTCCCGACCGCGAGCCGAAGACTATCGCATCCGCATCCTCGGGTGCTGAACCGGCGCTCATTACCGAAGACCTGAGCTTCGGACGTGGCACGGCACTGGGCGAGCATATCGACCTCGCTTTCCAATCAGGTGAGGTGACGGCGCTCATGGGCCCGAACGGCGCCGGCAAATCCACGCTCGCATTGACTCTCGCCGGTCTGCTCGAACCGCTGAACGGGCACGTCCGCGTTCGCGCGGACATCGCCGACGGGGCTCGAGGCGATGAGCCGAACCATTGGAAAAGCCGTGAACTGCTCGGACGCATCGGCATGGTCTTCCAAGAGCCGGAACACCAGTTCGCGGCGCCGCTCGTACGCGACGAGGTCGCCATCGGCCCCAAATCGATGGACGCGGACGATGCCAAGGCGTACGCCATCGCCGACGAGATGCTCGAACGCATGAACCTGAACCGTTTCGCCAAAGCCAACCCGTACACGCTGTCCGGCGGCGAGAAGAGACGGCTGTCCGTTGCATCGATGCTTGCCAGCGCGCCGAAGATCCTCGTCATGGACGAGCCGACGTTCGGACAGGACTTCACCACATGGACGGAGATGGTCGACCTCATCGCCGGCGTGCGCGACCGAGGTTCCGCCGTCATCGTCGTCACGCACGATGAGGCACTCGTTGAAGCGTTGCACGCGCGACGCATCATGTTCGGATTCGCGGGGGAGTGAATTGAAATGATTGGGAGGGACAGGACGATAGCGTTGGCCGTGGCGGATGAGACAAGAGCTGGCACAGGTGTTGGCGCGGCGGCTGATGTTGTTCTCGCTGATCGGACGGTCGGCACGCCCAAGAACGACATGGTGACCGTCACACCGCCGTCCGCGCGGCATGAACCGGCGAAGCCCGCATCGCCCTCATGGTTCATCGCGAAAGTGAACCCGGTGGCGCGCATCATCGGCGCACTGCTGCTGTGCATCCCCATGTTCGTGAGCCTCGACGTGGTGTCCGCATCCGTGGCGCTGGGACTCGAGGTCATACTGCTGTGGATTGGAGGCGTGAACCCGCTGCGCGTCTGCCGCAGTACATGGCCCGTGTGGATCGCTGCGGTCGGCGGATTCATCTCGGTGCTGCTTTACGGTCGCACCTCCGGCGCGATCCTGTGGTCCGCCGGCTGGATCGTAGTGTCCGAGGGATCCGTGTACCTCGCGTGCGCCACGTTCCTGCGCGTGCTGGCCATCGCCGTCCCCGGCGTGGTGCTTGCACTCGGCCTTGACCCGACCGATCTGGCCGACGGTCTCGTGCAGATCCTGCATTTCTCCCCGCGCTTCGTCTACGGCGGTCTGGCCGGCATGCGCATGTTCACACTGCTGCAGGATGATTGGCGTGCGCTCGGTCTGTCGCGGCGCTCGCGTGGTCTTGGCGACGGCAACGCCATACGCCGCGCGTTCTCGCAGGCGTTCGGCCTGCTCGTATTGTCGATTCGCCGCGCGACGAAACTCGCTACTGCGATGGAGGCGCGAGGATTCGGCGGCACAGGTCCCCGTTCGGCGGCCCGCGTCTCGCGCCTCAACCCGATCGACGCCGTGTTCTGCGCGATCTGTCTGTTGATTCCGCTCGTCGCGCTCGGTGTCGCCGTGCACGCCGGCTACTGGCATTTCGCCTTCCAAGGCGCGTGAGCATTGCCGACGCGACTGTGATCCGCAAGTCGTGGGACGCACAGCCATGATTCATGGAGCTAGCCGGTGATTTCGTGACCTCGTGGTCTTTCGCACATCATGATTATGGGGCTCGACGAAGCGCAGAACTGTCTTCTAGCGTATTCCCCGGGTAATGGACTCGCCCTTTGGATCTCCGATGGATTTCGAACAACCCGTAGGGCGCATTGGTATTTCGTGAGCTATTGGAGTGCGTTGCAGGTATTTTGTGTACTCGTAGAATCCGTTGCAGGTGTTTTGTGTACTTGTAGAGCCCGGAAATCTCCGTACAAGTACACAAAACACCTGCAACCTGTTTTCAAAGCACTGTTTCACCTGCATTCCGCCTCGTAAAAGTGCCTGTTCCGCCTGCAACGGGCCGCAGAAGCCGACGGGAACCGCCTCAGGCGGCGCCTTCAACGACATGTTTCACCTGCGACGAGCTCCGGATTCATGCCGTCGTCGATGGTTGCGTTGCGGCGTGCAGGTCGTTGCGTCGGTGTCTGCTCAGCCGTTGGCTGGTTATGACCATCTACTTGTGACCATCTACTGAAACGTCGCTTAGCCCGGGGAGATCGAATGCTTCCTGATGCAGTTCATGCGAGGCCATCGGTTCTCCTGCTCTTTAGAGCCTCGTGTGATTGAATCTTCGCGTGGTTCCTGGGAGTCATTTATGGCCGCTCTGATCGTCGAAAGACAAGATTTTCCCGTCCTTCATATTCATGAGGCCGGCTGCCTGCACTACGGGGTCCTTGCCGCCGATCAGCGTTTATGGTCCTTGTCATGTGGATGCCACCATTTACACCACACAGACAAGTAGGCGATGAGTCCCCCTAGGAAAGGCAGGAAATTAACTAACTTCATGATTCACCCCCGCAGATGAATAAAGAACCTGTTCAGCAGTGACTTGAAACCCACGTCCAGAAGAATGCAAAACCAAATCCCACCAACACAGCGATGGCGGGATTCACCCCGACAAGACTCAATGCGGCTTGCCATGCTGCATCATGACCAGCTCCTATGGCGGCGACAAGATACGGGCATACATCATGCGTCGTAATCCTCAACTGTGCCCTGTTCACAAGTTCCTGACGTTGTTCCGCAGGAATTTTCTCAAGCTCATTCGCCGCATTGGCGACTACCGCAGCTAGGGATTCAGTGCGAACGGCACCATTGAAATCCTTGACCGTAACGATTCCTGTGTCGTAGTTGATTGTTGCGGTCAACGTACCTTGCCCATCCACTTCGACGGTCGAGGTATTTTCGCCGTGAAGCTCTCCTCCGAATGCCGCAGGTATGGACTCTTTTGGCATTCCACTGATTGCAATCTCTGCCGCATCTGCTGATGTCATCGGCACGAGTCCCAAAACCAGCGCCACGGAGAATGAGACTACCAGAGCGAGTATCCCACGTGCCGATTTCATAAGACGAGCCATTGATGCCTCCGATACTCCATCGCCTTAGTAGGCAGCGTATCCATTATTTATTAGGCAAGTAGCACATCGCTTGTCTGGTAAAAAGCATATCAGATTGATACCGCGACGATTCCAGTCAAACAGAGAATCGTGGATACTCTTGCCGAATGTGGGATAAAGGAATATGCCGATGACTCGTATTCGGTGTTTTCTGGTTCACTGGCTATTGAGGACTTTTGTCATATGCTTAAGGATGAGGCCGGCTTGGGGGATCCGGACTTGACGTGGAGGGAAGCGGCAGCACCTTTTGCCCGTGTAAGTACGTCGCATGAGATCGACTATGCGAAACCATTGAACGTCTCGGCTCAAGCGCCGGATGCCCACGCCGTGAAAACGCTTGAGAAGATGTTCAGCGTCTTCCAACCCATCAAGGAACTGGAAGCGACAGCCTTGGATGCGCGGAATCGATACGAGGTGATGCGTAGAGGGCCCGGCAAGTATGGGGCTTTCCGATTACATATCATTGAGAAGCAAACGGGATCGGAAGAATGCGCAAGCGCAGCTGAAGATGGCTGAACGAGAACTTAACGATTGCCGATATGGGACAGACCGGAACGTTGAGTTCAGAGGAGTGGAACAAGGCGGGAGAACTCAATGGCACCGTCCAACGACTACAGGCGCAGATCGACTCCTGGGACAAGACAGAAACATTGAAAACGAAGATGCAGTAGACATCCGCGGAACTGCAGGCACAACGGCCGAAGCTCATCGTACAGTGGTCTTCCTGAATGCCGACGAGCGGGCGCTCTATGGCAGACGATGGAACAAGATCGAAGAACAAGAGGAATCGTGACTACGCGAGGAGCTCTGCGGTAGGCGTGACTGTAGGCTGGAATTCATGCCTATCAATGCTCAGATTCTCGACAATCCGAAATCCGACCGAGTGCGCCGCATCGCCGACCTTGTACGCGACAAAGGCCGCGAACGCTCCGGACGCTTCCTCATCGAAGGCCCGCAGGCGGTGCGCGAAGCCGTCATCTGGAGGCCGGACGTGGTGCAGGATCTGTACGTGGAGGTCTCTCAGGCGCTGGAACATCCGCGCATCATCTCGTCCACGTTGGAGAAGATCGTGGACAAGTCGCAGGATTCCACGATCTACGTGCACCATTGCACCGGCGACGTCATCCGTCATATCAGCAAGGATGCGCAGGGCATTCTCGCCGTGGGCAACGCGCGCGCGATGCAATGCGACATCGAGGACCTCAGACTGGGCAGGAAGCCTCATATCGCCGCGTTCTGGCAGGTGCGTGACCCGGGCAACGCCGGCACGGTGATTCGTGCTGCCGACGCCGCCGGCTGCGACGCCGTGGTCTTCGTGGACGATTGCGTGGACCCGCTGAACCCCAAGGTCATCCGCTCCACCGTCGGCTCCCTGTTCCATCTGCCCGTGCTGCACATGGGCACCGACGAGTTCTTCGGCTGGGCGAAAGACCACGATATGGACGTGTGGGCTGCGGATGTATACGGCACCGAGGACCGCAGGCCGGAAAGCCTGCCCCAGGTGCTCGCCGACCCGGCGTCGGCAGACGAGGCCAAAGCCGTGCTGTTCGGCAACGAGGCGCGTGGATTGGAGCCGGAAATCCTTGGAAAATGCGACAGGATCGTGTCCATTCCGTTGTATGGCAAGGCCGAGTCGCTGAACCTCGGCACCTCGGCCGCAGTCATGTTGATGAGCTTGGCTATGTCGGGTCATATTGAAACAATGTGAGTTTGGAAAACGCTGCAAACAACAGAAAACCGCGTTGAGGAATCATCGAACGAAAGGGTTCTCGTGGCAGAACAAGTGGTGTTCGACGCCGACCAGGTGACCGCTGCGGTCGCCGAGGGCATCGAGAAAATCCAGAACGCCTCCGACCTGGAGGAGTTGAAAGCCATCAAGACGAAGTACGCAGGAGCCGAGTCCGTAATGACCCAGGCCAGCAAGGCCATCGGTTCATTGCCTGTGGATCAGAAGAAGGACGCCGGCAAGCTGATGAGCAAGCTGCGCGCCGACTTCGGCCGTGCCTACGGGCCGAAGGAGATCGAGCTCAAGGAAGCAGCCGAGAAGGCGGCGCTCGCAGCCGAGACCGTGGATATGACCCTGCCCGTGGACCGCAAGCCGCTTGGCGCGCGTCACCCGCTGGCCAAGCTGATGGAGGATGTCGAGGACTTCTTCATCTCCATGGGCTGGCAGATCTCCTCCGGTCCGGAGATTGAAGCCGAATGGTACAACTTCGACTCCCTGAACTTCGGCCCGGACCATCCGGCCCGTCAGATGCAGGATACCTTCTACGTCAAGGGCAACCAGGCCAAGGACGCCGCCGGCTTCGTCGGCTCCAATATGGTGGTGCGCACGCAGACCTCCTCCGATCAGGTCCGTGCCCTGCTCACCCGCGGCGTGCCGTTGTACATCGCCAGCCCGGGACGAGTGTTCCGCACCGACGAGCTGGACGCCACGCACACCCCGGTGTTCCATCAGTGCGAGGCGCTTGCCGTGGACAAGCACCTGACCATGGCCGATCTCAAGGGTGTGCTGGACAAGCTCGCCGTGGCCATGTTCGGTCCGGAAGCCAAGACCCGCCTGCGCCCGAGCTACTTCCCGTTCACCGAACCCAGCGCCGAACTCGACCTGTGGTTCCCAGACAAGAAGGGCGGTCCCGGCTGGCTCGAATGGGGTGGCTGCGGCATGGTGAACCCGAACGTATTGAAGTCCGCCGGCATCGATCCCGAGGTCTACACCGGCTTCGCCTTCGGCGTGGGCATGGAGCGCACGCTGCTGCTGCGCAGTGACATCAACGATATGCACGACCTGGTAGAAGGCGACGTGCGTTTCGCCGAACAGTTTGTGATGGGGGAGTGATTCAGCCATGCCTATGATCGACATTGATTGGCTCAAGGACCATGTCGAGGTTCCCGAAGGACTGACATACGAGCAGCTCGCCAAGGATCTGGTCAAAGTGGGTCTTGAGGAAGAGGAGATCCACGCCTCGCAGGTGACCGGTCCCATCGTGGTCGGCTATGTGGTCGACGCCACTCCGGAACCGCAGAAGAACGGCAAGATCATCAACTGGTGCCATGTGGACTGCGGCGATGAATGGAACGAGACCGACGAGAACGGCAACAAGGTGCCGCGTGGCATCATCTGCGGCGCTCCGAATATGAGGGCCGGCGAGAAGGTCGTCGTCACGCTGCCCGGTGCCGTGCTGCCCGGTGATTTCAAGATCGAGCCGCGCAAGACCTATGGCCACATCTCCAACGGCATGTGCGCGTCCGAACGTGAGCTCGGTCTCGGGGACAACCACAACGGCATCATCCTGCTGCACGAGTACGGCTTCACCGAAGCCGAATACGAGGCGTTGCAGCCAGGTCAGGACGCGATGCATCTGCTGCATCTCGATCAGCCGTTGCTGGAGATCAACATCACGCCCGATCGCGGATACACGCTGTCCTATCGTGGCGTGGCCCGCGAATACCACCACTCCACGGGCGAACCGTACACCGATCCGGCGGTGGCGCTGAACGAGAAGGCTCCGGAACCGGCCGACTACGCACCCGGCACCCAGCTTGACATGGACATCGAGATCGAGGACAACAATCCGATTCACGGCGTCCCCGGCTGCGACCGTTACTACGCGCGCGTGGTGCGCAACTTCGACCCGACCGCCAAGACCCCGAACTGGATGCGTCGCCGTCTGACCCGTGCAGGCATGCGTTCCCTGTCCCTGGCTGTGGACGTGACCAATTACGTGATGCTGGATCTCGGACAGCCGATGCATGCCTACGATCTGGACAAGCTCGAAGGTCCGATCGTGGTCCGTCGCGCGAATGCGGGCGAGAAGCTCACCACGCTTGACGGCAAGGAGCACGAGCTGAGCGTCGAGGACCTGCTGATCACCGATTCGCCGAACGGCGCCCGTGGCTCCCGCATCCTCGGCCTTGCCGGTGTGATGGGTGGTCTGTATGGTGAAGTGACCGCCGATACCAAGAATATCTTGCTGGAGGCCGCGCACTTCGACCAGGTGACGATCGCCCGGTCCGCGCGCCGACACAAGATCCCCTCCGAGGCGTCCCGTCGATTCGAGCGCGGCGTGGACACCGCTCTGCAGCCCGCAGCGGCCCAGATGGCGTCCGAGCTGCTCGCCAAGTACGGCAACGGTGAGCCCAGCGAACACCCGAATGACGTGAACAACACAGTTCGCCCCAAGGTCATTCATTTCAAGGCCTCCGAGGTGGCGCGCGTTGCAGGACTCGACGTGGACATCAACCGTGTCTCCGATATTCTCACCGACATCGGGTGCACTGTGGCCGGTGGCGGCAATGGCGAATTCTCCGTGACCCCGCCGACATGGCGTCCTGACCTGAATGCGCCGTGCGATCTGGTCGAGGAGATCGCCCGTCTGGTCGGCTATGACCAGATTCCCGTCACTGTGCCGCCTGCTCCGGTCGAGGGATTGGTCGGGCTGACCCCGAACCAGCTGCGTCGCCGTCGCATCGCCGACGAACTGGCCGAATACGGCATGGTGGAAGCGCTGAGCTACCCATTCGTGGGCGACGAGGACTACAAGGCTTTCCGCTACGACGCCGAGCAGACCAAGAAGGTCAGCGTGGAGATCGCCAACCCGCTGTATGGTGACCGTCCGTATCTGCGCCGCGACATCCTGCCGACCCTTGCCACCACGGTTCAGCGCAACATCCGCCGTGGCATCGAGAACGTATCCCTGTATGAACTCGGCCATGTCTATCTGTGGAACCCAGACGCCCCCGCCATTCCGGCGTTGCCGGGCGGCGTGCGTCCGACGGATGAGCAGCTTGCCGCGCTTGACGCCGGTCTGCCGGATCAGCCCGACCATGTGGCCGGCATCCTGACCGGCCTGGCCGAGGATTCCGGCTGGCTCGGTGACAAGCGTCCGGTGGATTGGTCCGACGCCGTCGAGGCTGTGCGCCGCATTGCCGGCCGCATCGGCGCTGTGATCGCTTTCGACCAGCCCAAGGCGGACGATGTACCTGCACAATGGCATCCGGGTCGTGCCGCCCGCGTCAAGGCCGGCGAAGTCTTCGTCGGCTGGGTGGGCGAGTTGCATCCGCGCGTCAACGAGGCGCTCGGCTTCCCCGAGCACTCCGCCGCCTTCGAACTGAACCTCACCGACCTGTTCTCCACGCTGACGGGCAAGCCGGTTCAGGCCAAGCCGATCTCCACGTTCCCGCCGGTCAAGCAGGATTTGGCCTTCACCGTGGACGACACGGTGAGCGCCGCACAGCTCGAGGATGTTATTCGCAAGGCCGCAGGCGCCAACCTCGAATCAATCGAGCTGTTCGACGTCTTCACCGGCGAGCAGGTGGGCGAAGGCAAGAAGTCCCTGGCCTATGCCGTCGTCTTCCGCTCCCCGAGCAAGACGCTATCCGCAGAAGACAGCGATGCCATCCGTCAGGCCATCGTGGCCGAAGCGGCGCAAATCGGTGCGCAATTGCGCGCCTGACCCACTGGTGGCCTGCACCGCAGGCCACCTCCAGCAAGTCGAATCAAAGGAGCACCATGAACCAGCCGGAACAGCAATCGCCGCAATACGGGCAGTACAAGAAGCCTGAATACGGTGCGATGTCTGGCCAGTACGGGCCCAACTACAACCCGTACATCTATGGTGCTCCCGATCCCGACCCCAACCAGCAGCAGGCAGCCGGTACCACGCAGAATGCCGGAGCTGCACAGCCCCAGAATGCGCAAGGGTATTATCCGGGTGGTTACCCGGGCGTTCAAGGGCAGCCCTACAATGCAGGCAATCAATATGGCAATCAATTCGGCGGGCCCGCGAACCAGGGTGCACAGCCTCATCAGCCCCGATACTATAACGGTGTCGATCTGAACGACCCCAATCAGAACCCGTTGTATGGGCATTGGGATTCGTATGCGATCATCTCATTCGTGTTGGCGCTCTTCTTCCCGGTACCGGTGCTTTCTGCGCTGATGGGCATCGTGGCCATGTGGCGCACCCGCACCTTCCACATGAAGGGTTTTGGCCTGGCCGTGGCTGCAGTGGTGCTCAACGTGCTGTACACGTTGGCGGTGCTGTGGATGACGTTCAACGGCTATGATCCGATGACTCTGTATCAGGATGCCCTGCAGCAGTTTGTCGGCGGCTCGGGATCATCCGGCGATTCCATCTCCGCCTGATTCGCCATTGCCTGTTGAGGCCGGAATCAGCAGACATCCGATTGTCGTGGTCGTCCATGTTATGACGCCCCGATGATGCCGTCCAACACACCATTGCATAACTATGCATAAGTTTGCATAATCATGTATACTCGTCTCTGTTGCTTCAATGGAAAAGAGATGAGTATGCCGAAATATTCAGTGGCCGTGGCTGGTGCCACGGGATATGCCGGAGGTGAGGCGCTGCGCATTCTTGCGGCCCACCCCGACTTCGAGGTCACATGCGTGGCCGGCCATTCGTCCGTGGGGGATTCCATGGCGAAACATATGCCGCATATTCCCCAGCTTGCCGATCTGACGGTGGAAGACACCACGCCGGAGGTGCTGAACGGCCACGATGTGATCATCCTCGCGCTGCCGCATGGCGCATCGGGCAAGCTCGCGGCGCAGCTCGACCCCGATGCGGTGGTCGTCGATCTTGGTGCCGACCATCGCCTTGAGAAGAGGTCCGCTTGGGATGAGTTCTATGGTGGCGATTTCTATGAGCATTGGACATACGGCATGCCCGAGCTTATCACCGGCAAGAACCCGGACGGTGCGTACACCCGGCAGCGCGAGGCCCTGCCCGGTGCCAAGCGCATCGCCGGACCGGGCTGCAACGTCACCGCCACGACGCTGGCATTGCAGCCGGCCATCGCCGAGGGGCTCGTGGATTCCAAGGATATCGTGGCCGATCTGGTCGTAGGCTATTCCGGTGCCGGCAAGAACCTGAAACGCACGAATCTGCTCGCTTCCGAGGCGTTGCAGTCCGCCTTGCCGTATTCGGTGGGGGGAACGCATCGTCATATCCCGGAGATTCTGCAGAACTTCGCCCATGCCTCCGGAGCGAGTGCTGCGGCGGCCAGTGAATTCACGCTTGGATTCACACCCATTCTGGCGCCGATGTCACGTGGCATTCTCGCCACCGTCTCCGCCCGCATGAACGCCAAGGCCCTCGCCATGAGCGACGCGGACATACGAGCCGTATGGTCCAAGGCATATGAGGGGCAGGACTTCATGGTGCTGTTGCCGGAAGGCATGCTGCCGGCAACCGGCAACATCATCGGATCCAACGCCGCGCACCTGCAGGTGGTCGTGGATCGCAGGTCCCAACGTCTGTACGCATTTGCGGCCATCGACAACCTGAACCGTGGCACAGCCGGACAGGCCGTGCAATCATTGAACATCGCACTGGGCCTGCCTGAAGACGCAGGTCTGACCAAGATTGGAGTAGCACCGTGAGCGTTACCCTTGCCCAAGGATTCTCAGCCGCCGGCGTTCAGGCCGGCATTTCCGCAGTCGCCGGCAAGAAGGACCTGGCCCTCGTGGTCAACAATGGGCCGTTGGATGCCGCAGCGGGCGTGTTCACCTCGAACCGATTCTGCGCCGCTCCCGTGCAGTGGAGCCGCGGCATCGTCGCGGACGGTCACGTCAAAGCCGTGATCCTCAATTCCGGCGGCGCCAATGCATGCACCGGGGAGGCCGGATACGCCCAGTCGAAGGCCACTGCGGAGAAGGTAGCCTCATTGGTCGGCGTCGAGCCCGATCGGGTGGCGGTGTGTTCCACAGGCCTGATCGGCGAACTCCTGCCGCTTGACCACGTGCTGGATGGTGCCGAGAAAGCCTACGCCGCGTTGGCGGACACTGCGGATGCCGGTGCGGACGCCTCCCATGCCATCATGACCACCGATACCAAACCCAAGACGGTCGAACTGACCGGCACTACCGGATGGAAGATCGGTGGCATGGTCAAGGGATCCGGCATGATCGCCCCCCAGCTGGCGACGATGCTGTGCGTCATCACCACGGACGCCGTGGTCTCCGCCGGACAGTTGCAGGCGGCGCTGACGGTGGCCGCCGAACACTCCTTCAACCGCATCGACGTGGACGGCTGCATGTCCACCAATGACACGGTGCTGCTGCTCGCATCCGGTGCCTCCGGCGTGGAGCCGGACAAGGATGAGTTCAACGATCTGGTCCGTCAGGCATGCGCCAGCCTCGCGCGACAGATCATCGGCGATGGCGAGGGCGCGTCCCATGACATCCGTATCACCGTCACCGGCGCCACCAGCGAGGAAGCGGCATTGGCCTGCGGCCGTGCCGTGGCAGCCTCGAACCTGCTCAAATGCGCGATCTCCGGCAACGACCCGAACTGGGGCCGAATCGTCAGCTCGCTGGGTACCGTGCCCGAGGATGTGGCGCCGTATGATGCCGACAAGGTGACCGTGGACGTGAACGGCGTGCGCATCTGCGAGAACGGCGGAGCCGGACGCGACCGCAGCGAGGTCGATATGACCCCGCGGGAGGTGCACATCGATATCGATCTGAACACCGGTTCGGATGCATGCGCCACGGTCTGGACCGACGACCTCACCCATGAGTATGTCCATATCAATGCCGATTACGAAAGCTGAGCAATGGTCGTGCGAGGGTTGAACCGGTGTTCGTTGTCCGACACGCTCCGGGCCGCTCAGGCCAAGTCCTTACGGTCGGACAACGAGCACCGGCATCAAACCCTTACTCGGTTGAATACATATGAGGGGAAAACAGTAGATTTATGGCTAGTGAAGTAAAGGGACCAGGGTTCCACTTCGACGTGCATACGGATCTGCGCGCCGATCAGAAGGCGGAAGTGCTCATCGAGGCTCTGCCGTGGCTGGAGGAGTTCGCCGGCCAGCGCATCGTGGTCAAATATGGCGGCAATGCCATGGTGGACGAGCATCTCAAGCAGTGCTTCGCCGAAGACATGGTGTTCCTGCGCCAGGTCGGCATCCATCCGATCGTGGTCCATGGTGGTGGCCCGCAGATCTCCCAGATGCTGAAGGCGTTGGGCATCAAATCCGAGTTCAAGGGTGGACTGAGAGTCACCACTCCCGAGGCCATGGATGTGGTGCGTATGGTGCTGACCGGCAAGGTCTCCCGTGAACTGGTTGGCCTGATCAATGCGCACGGGCCGCTGGCGGTTGGCTTGTCCGGTGAGGATGGGGGCTTGTTCTCCGCGACGCAGCGCAAGCCGGTGATCGACGGTCAACCCACCGACATAGGTCTGGTCGGCGACGTGGTATCCGTGGATGCCTCCGCCGTTGAGGATCTTGTGGCGGCAGGCCGGATCCCGGTCGTCTCCTCGGTCGCGCCGAACGAGGAGGACGCCACCGAAGTGCTCAATGTCAACGCCGATTCCGCCGCCGCGGCGCTGGCTGCGGCGGTAGGCGCCCACAAGCTGGTGATCCTGACCGACGTCGACGGCCTGTACGCCGATTGGCCGGACCGGAACTCGTTGATCGGACGCATCGGCGTGGAGAACCTGAGGGACATGCTGCCCGATCTTGAGTCCGGCATGCGCCCGAAAATGGAGGCGTGCGTGCGCGCCATCGACGGCGGCGTGCCACAGGCCCACATCATCGACGGTCGCAAACCGCATTCGATCCTGAACGAGATATTCACCTCCGCTGGTATAGGCACCATGGTCGTGCCCGAGGACGGACTGGAAATGAGGAGCTCTTATGTCTACTGAACAGCCAATCGAGCATAAGGAAACACTGGGGGACGAAGACAGCAAATGGCTGGGTGAATACTCCCGAGTGCATATGAACGTGTTCGGTACGCCGCTGCGTGTCATGGACCATGGCCAAGGTGCACACCTGTGGGATGTGGATGGCAACGAATATCTGGACTTCCTCGGGGGCATCGCGGTCAATTCCCTCGGCTATGCACACCCCAAGTGGGTGAAGGCCGTATCCGAACAGGCCGCGAAGGTAGCCCATATCAGCAACTATTTCGCCTCCGAGCCGCAGATCGAACTTGCCGCCAAGCTGGTGAAGCTCGCGGGCGCTCCGGAAGGCTCCAAGGTGTACTTCGGCAATTCCGGTGCCGAGGGCAACGAGGCCGCATTGAAGCTCGCCAAACTGTACGGCCGCACGTTGCCGGGCGCCCTGCCCTCAGTGGGGGGCAAGCCGGCACGCATCATCGCCATGACCCAGGGATTCCACGGCCGTACCATGGGCGCTCTTTCCGCGACGTGGAAGCCCGGTATCCGAAAGCAGTATGACCCGTTGGTGCCGAATATCGAGTTCGTGCGCCCGGGTGACAAATACGCCCTGCACGACGCCTTCGCGCAGACCGGTATCGGCCATTACGGCAAGGGTCCGGTCGCCGCAGTGATCCTGGAGCTCATCCAGGGCGAGGCCGGCGTCAAGCCGCTGGGTGCCGACTATGTGCGATTCGTGCGCGAGATGTGCGACATCAATCACGCGCTGCTTATCATCGACGAAGTGCAGACCGGCATCGGCCGCACCGGCGCATGGTTCGCCTTCCAGCGCGAGGATCTGGCCGGCGGCGTGGTTCCGGATATGGTCACCTTCGCCAAGGGTGTGGCGGGCGGTTTCCCGATGGGCGGCATGATCGCATTCGGCGCCGAACTCGCCGCGTTGTTCACGCCGGGTTCGCATGGCTCCACATTCGCCGGCAATCCTCTGGGCGCCGCGGCGGGCCTCGCCACACTCGGAGTCATTGAGGAGGATGATCTGGTTGCCAATGCCGAAGCGCGCGGCAAGCAGCTGCGCGAAGGCATCATGGCCACCGGTAATCCGCTGTACGTGTCCGTGCGGGGAGCGGGGCTTCTGGACGCCGTGGAACTCAAGCACCCGTGCGCGCACGCGGTGATGAACTACTGCCTCGAGCACGGGCTGATCGTCAACGCAGTGGCACCTGACGCGCTGCGGTTCGCCCCGCCGCTGATCGTCACCGAACAGGACGTTGACGAAGCCCTCGCCGTACTCAAGACCGTGCCCGTTGATCTGCCCAACGACTGATTGCCGAACCGTAAAGGAGCAACACCATGACCCCAGAATTACGACACATGCTGCGTGATGACGATCTCGACCATGACGAGCAGAAGCAGGTGCTTGAACTCGCCATCAAGTTCCATCACGACCGTTTCTACAAGCAGCCGTTCGCAGGCCCCCAGGCTGTCGCCGTATTGTTCGACAAGCCATCCACCCGAACCCGTTCCAGCTTCTCCATCGGCGTGGCGGAGCTTGGCGGATACCCGCTCGTCATCGACAAGTCCGGTTCGCAGCTCGGCCGCGGCGAACCAGTCGCCGATACCGCACGCGTGCTCGACCGCATGGCGTACGGCGTGGTATGGCGCACCTTCGGCCAGGACCGCGTGGAGGAAATGGCCAAGTACTCCACCCATCCCGTCATCAACGCGCTGACCGATGACTTCCACCCGTGCCAGATCCTCGCCGACTTCCAGACCATCGCCGAGCACCGCGGTGGCGTCGACAATCTGAAGAACCAGACCATCGCCTACGTGGGCGATGCGGCCAACAACATGTCCAACTCTTATCTGCTCGGTGGCGCTGTGGCGGGCATGAACGTGCGCGTCGCCGGTCCGCAGGGGTATCTGCCCCGTCCGGATATCGTCGCCGACGCCGAACGCATCGCAGCCGAGAACGGTGGTTCCATACTGGTCACCACCGATGCCCGTGAAGCTGTGAAGGATGCCGACTGCGTGTTCACCGACACGTGGGTCTCGATGGGTGAGGAAGCCGAATACGCCATTCGTTCCAAGCCGTTCTGGGACTATCAGGTCAACGCCGAATTGATGGCGCTCGCCAAGCCGGATGCGCTCTTCCAGCATTGCCTGCCTGCATATCGTGGCAAGGAGGTCACCGCTGAGGTGATTGACGGGCCGCGATCCGTGGTTTGGGATGAAGCGGAGAACCGTCTGCATGCGCAGAAAGCGCTGATGACATGGCTGGCCGGCAAGGCCCGCGGGGACGAAAGCCTGCTGGCATGAGCGACTCCTCTCCGTCGCTGCAGCGGCCGGCCACCCGGGCAGCCAGGCTCAGTGCCATTGAGCAGGCGTTGGCCACGCATATCGTCACCTCGCAATCGCAGCTTTCCAAAATACTGATCGATGAGGGCATCGCGGTGACGCAGGCTACGCTGAGCCGCGATTTGGATGAGATGCATGCGGTGAAGACCCGGTTGAAGGACGGTACGGTGGCATACGCGGTCGAACGCGGTGCCGCCGCGCCGGACGGGGATGCGATGGGGGAGCGCACGGAGGCGCAGATGTCCCGTGTGCTGAGCGGTCTGGTCACCTCGGTGGCCGCCGCCCGCAACCTCATCGTGGTGCACACGCCTTCCGGTGCCGCCCAATACGTGGCGTCGGTGATCGACAAGCAGCCGATCGATGGGGTGCTGGGCACCATAGCCGGAGACGATACGGTGATGATCATCTGTTCCGATGACGCCACTGCAGGCGATAGAGCCGACTGGCTGCTCGCCCTTGCGTCGAAATGACGTCCTCGTAAAAGGCTTTTTGCGTGCTGGGATTGTCTTTCGCCCAACACGCCGTGCATAAATATGCATACCTCTGTATATAATTGCATTCAGTTTGTTTTTTTATCGTTTAGGAAAGGGAAGCAATGGCAGACAACAAGCGCATTGTTCTGGCTTATTCCGGTGGTCTCGACACCTCCGTCGCCATCTCGTATCTGAAGGAACGTACCGGCAAGGATGTCGTTGCCGTGTCCCTCGACGTCGGTCAGGGCGGTGAAAGCCTTGAGACCATCAAGCAGCGCGCGCTTGCCTGCGGTGCCGTGGAGTCCTATGTGGTGGACGCCCGTGACGAGTTCGCCAATGAGTACTGCATGAAAGCCCTGAAGGCCAACGCCATGTATGAGGGCGTCTACCCGCTGGTCTCCGCCATCTCCCGTCCGCTGATCTCCAAGCACCTCGTGCGCGCCGCCCACCAGTTCGGTGCTGACACCATCTCCCACGGCTGCACCGGCAAGGGCAACGACCAGGTCCGCTTCGAGGTGTCCATCGCCTCCATCGACCCCACGCTGAAGGCCATCAGCCCGATTCGCGACCTCTCCCTCACCCGTGACGTGGAGATCGCGTTCGCCAAGGAACACAAGCTGCCTATCACCCAGACCGAGAAGTCCCCGTACTCCATCGATCAGAACGTGTGGGGCCGCGCCATCGAGACCGGCTTCCTCGAGGATCCGTGGAACGGTCCGACCAAGGACTGCTACTCCTACACCGACGACCCGGCCTTCCCGCCTGTCGAGGATGAGGTGGTCATCGAGTTCAAGCAGGGAATCCCGGTCAAGATCGACGGCCGCGACGTCACCCCGCTGCAGGCCATCGAGGAGATGAACCGTCGCGCCGGCGCCCAGGGCATCGGCCGTATCGATCTCATCGAGGATCGTCTCGTCGGCATCAAGTCCCGTGAGCTGTACGAGGCTCCGGGTGCTGTGGCCCTCATCACCGCGCATCAGGAGCTCGAGAACTGCTGCCTCGAGCGCGAGCAGCACCGCATCAAGCGTGACATCGACAAGCGCTGGGGCGAGTTGGTCTACGATGCGCAGTGGTTCTCCCCGGCCACCCAGTCGCTTAACGCCTTCATCGAAGACACCCAGAAGTACGTCTCCGGCGAGATCCGCATGATCCTGCACGGTGGTCGCGCAGTCGTCACCGGCCGTCGCTCCGACTCCTCGCTGTACGACTACAAGCTCGCCACCTACGATTCCGGCGACACGTTCGACCAGAAGTCCTCCAACGGCTTCATCGACATCTACGGTCTGCCGTCCCGCGTGGCCGCAGCCCGCGACGTCAAGTTCGGCAACGGCATCGAGGTGCCGTCCAACACCGTGGAGTAGGTTCCGACTCAATCCGATTCCAAGTCGATGCGGCAATCTGCATGCCGCAACGCCATATTGAACTCCCCTCAGCAATGAGGGGAGTTTTTGTTATGCGCGTGTGGCCTTTCCTCGTAAGCGAGTTCAAGTGTGTCGCGTGCGAAGTTCGTTGATTATATCGTTGGCTCCCCTTGTCAGGGGAGCGCCCGCGAAGCGGGAATGAGGGGTAGTTGAATTCGCCAGCGAATTTCTGATGCAGATTCTCGGTAAAAATAGCCTCCGGGGCGCGTGATATGACAGAAATACGCAAAACTGTTATAGAAGATATAGAACAAATAGTATGATTGGTGTGGGAAAGGAGAGGCTGTGATTATCGAGGTCGACCAGCGAAGCGACGTACCGATCTATGAGCAACTGCATCGCCAAATCATCGCTGCAATAGCCAACGATGAACTTGTCCTGGGCGACCAGCTGCCTTCGGTCCGTTCGCTGGCTGTAGATCTGGGTATCAACCTGCACACGGTGAACAAGGCCTATGCATTGCTGAGGGATGAGGGCTACATCGTGATGCGACGCGGGTCGGGCGCGCTTGTCGCCGATCGGCGTGATGGCTCAGGCGAGGTGAACCTGATGGCTGAAATGCAAGACAAGCAGATGAACGATGACTTGTATCGTCTGGCTTTGGCCTATAAGGCCCGTGGCGGAGCCGCGGCGGGGTTCCTTGATGCCGCAGAGCGTCAGTGCGGGCGCGCATATCGGAAATGCAACAGTTGAAAGGAGTGTTGTGATGGATAACATCAATACGATGACTGTGGCGACGAACATCATGCTGGGGCTGTTCTTTCTGTTGCTGGTATTGATGACCGCCAGTGTTTCGATGGTGCCATGGATCGCCGACCGGCATGCGGTGTTCGGAGTCAGTGTGCCGTTGTCCGCCCATACGGACAGACGCATTCGTGGATATAAAGCGATGTACGCGTGCAATATAGTGAGTTGTGGCATTATTGCCCTGCTTATCGATGCGATGATTTGGCGTAATTTCGGCATGGCCGGTGCGCTCTGGGCGTTGTTCATCAGTTCGCTGGTGATTGCGGCAATGGGGTTTATCGCGCAGCAGAGGTATCGGCGTCTTACGCTCGAGCTCAAGAAGGAGCGCGGCTGGACCGCGACCGGCGAGCGTCATGCCGTGTTGGTGGGGGAGCGGGACAATCCACAGCCGTTGGGTCTTGCGTGGGAGCTCTTGCATGTCGTGGCGATTGCCGTCACGATAGCGGTTGGTGTGCTTGGCTATGACCATATGCCGGAACGGGTGGCGATGCATGCGAATGCTGCCGGGCAGATCGATGGCTGGGTGGACAAGGGCCCGATGCTGATTTGGTATCCGGTGATCGTGCAGGTGCTGCTGGCTGTGGTCATGACGGCCGGTCACGCTGCGATTATCTATGCCAAGCATCCCATCGACCCGGACCATCCTGCCACCACAGGGTATGCCTATGGCGTGTTCTCCCGCGTGTGGAGCATCTACATGCTGGTCATCGGACTGCTGACTGCCGGTGGCGTCGGTCTGGGCATACAGCTGTCCAACATAGGGGTGATCACGCTGGGGACGTTTGGCGTATTCGCCATGTTCATCGCCGTGGTGGCCCTGTTGGGCGCACTGGTGATAGGCCTGTATTACGGGCAGAACGGATCCCATGAATATGCGGAGCGCCGTTCGGTGACTATGGGCCGTGGCGGCGAGGATGCTGCAACCGATGGTGATGAGCCGATGCCATATGATGACGACCGACATTGGGTGGCAGGCGTGTTCTACGTCAATCATGACGATCCTGCCGTCATGGTGCCCAAGCGTTTCGGCGTCGGATGGACGGTCAACTTCGCCCGCCCGTCGGTGATCATCGTGTCTGTGGTCCTCATTGTGGTTTGCATCGGTTCGCTGGTGGTCGCGGTGATGTAGGCAAGAGATATCTTGAAGGGGTCATTGTCTGCTCAACGTTGGTAAGGGAACTGGTCGTGTTACCGATACATGGCAATTCGCATCCGCTTGGGAACAGCGTAAGTATGAATTGCTGCAGAACATCAAGAAATCCTTGCTTGACGAGATGATTGTGTGAGGGAGGCGGTAATGACCACGTTGGAACGGGAGCTGCTCATTTATTACGACCGTGAGATTGTCCAGCGTATATGCAGCAAATACGGTTTTTCTCCTATGAAGGCGCTGGAATCCTTCATTCGTTCGTAGACGTACGCCATGCTGCGCGATCCGGAATTGGCGATGACCGAGTTTTCTCCTGCGGGCATCTTCGACATGTGGGAGGTAGAACAGATCACCGGTGATCCTAGGGATTCACTGTATTTGAGGAGGGATGAGGTTGACGCGTGAAATGAGCTTCTTCATCTACCTACTGGAGCAATATGCCGGCGACAAGGCCGTTCTGCCTCCGATGTACTGCGTGAATGGGACGAGCACGGCGTCACGCAGGAGATCTACGACATGTACGAGATGTACCATCAGGAAAGCATCTGCAATGCCTACGAGGATATCGATCATCTCGTAGCTACCGGCGAACACAAATGGTGAGGAAGTTGCATGATGAGCAGATAAATGAGCAGATAAACGCATCTGATGATGTTATTGTCAGTAACACTGACAATAACGCTGACAATACTGGCCGCTTCAAAGCTCAGAAGCACAGGGAGGGTGGAATCATGACTCGTAAAAGTCCTCGGTGCTGTACTCCTTCCATTTGAGATACATCTCGCGATAGTTCTTTTTGATGAATTTTTGGATGATGCCGACTTCTTTGGCTGTGAGTCGTCCCTGTCGTTCTAATGTCGTATCGCCATTTGGTTTGACAAAGAACTTCGCTGAGCCGGTTTCAGTCAATTTGGTATCACTGGCATGGACATGCATGCATTCAATCACGCAGAAGGAAGTGAAGTAGAGGTAATAGCCGGCAACCATGAATTGGAAGTATTTAGGCATGATCCAAGAACTCCTTATTGGCACGGTAGTACTCTTGGACAATGCCGATCTCCATATCGTCCATGCTGGTTTCGAGCAGGCTGCCGTCGCTATTGAGCACGGCTGCTGATGTGGGAACGTTAAGGTTCAATACTCTTACATGGCCGTTATCGACAGGAGTGAATGCGTAGCCATTGATGATCATTCCAGCCGAATCGGCTATTGCCCTGATGTCAGTCATGAGCGATTTTCACTTTCTTTATGGGTTGCATGAACGAATTGGCATTGATGTACAAGTCGTTGAGTATCGGCTCCAGATCGATGTATTCCTCTTCTGGAACAGTGTTTTGCTTGTATTGGGCGTCTACCACGAGATAGCCGTTATCCCACTGTTTGACATCAGTGTATCGTTCTAAGGAGTATGGGGCTCGGAACCGTATACGCAGTTTGCCGTATTGAAACACGGTGAATCCATTCTCCGCGCTTAGGTATGCGGTGTCATTCGGCGTTGTGATCGTCACGGTTCGCTGCTCCTTCCTTGATATGGCATCCTTGGCGTGTCAATGCACGTAATGCAATGTTGTGCTGATAGCCATTATAGATTGTGATGAAACTCCGGGCTTGTGCCTGAAGGTGCTTCGCAGCTACCAGTACATCGCCGCCAATGCCATCTCCGACCGGGTACGCAAATGCGATTGGGAACAACGGCCGGCCTTGCCCGGTCGCCCCGGTGGATACGTATGGCATACCACCGGTTCCGGGAAGACCATGACCAGTTTCAAATCGGCACAGCTCATCGCCGATTCCAAGAATGCCGACAAGGTCGTGTTCCTTATGGATCGCATTGAACTGGGGACACAATCACTGAAGGAATACCGCAGTTTTGCGGACAATGAGGATGATGTGCAGGGCACCGAGAACACCGGCGTGCTGCGACATCGTCTTGCCAGCGCGGATCCAAAGGACACGCTTATCGTCACCTCAATCCAGAAAATGAGCAACATCAAGCTTGGCGAAGGCGGCGTTACCCAAGCCGAATTGGACAATATGGCAAGCAAGCGCATCGTCTTCATCGCTGATGAATGTCATCGCTCCACCTTTGGCGACATGCTGCAGGACATCCGGCGATCCTTCCCGAACGCTCTGTACTTCGGATTTACCGGCTTCGACTCGAAATGGGTGAACACGCTGTATCTCGATAAGGTAATTGAAAACGAAAGCAAAAGCATTATTCAGGCGTTCAGCCGCACCAATCGACTCTTCGGACCGGACAAGCCCTTTGGAATGATTCGTTACTATCGCAAGCCCCATACCATGCGCGACAACATCGCGCGTGCGGTCAGGCTTTATTCCGGTGACCGGCCACTCGACCTGTTCGTACAAAAACTGCCACAGAACGTGGCCTCCATGAATGCGCGTTACCGGGAGATTCTAAGCGTGTTCAACGATTCAGGGCAATCGGACCTGCGGCAGCTGCCCGAGTCGGTGGAATCCAAGCGCAAGTTCGCCAAGGAATTTGTGGAGCTCAATCAATTCCTGGAAGCGGCGAAAGTACAAGGATTCGACGGGAACAAAGAATCATTCGAGTTCACGGATGAGAATGGCGACTCAGTGAACGTGCGCCCGGAGCTTGACCAACGCACATATCTGATACTGGCGCAACGATACAAGGAGCTCTTCGGTGACAAGTCGGAAGGAGACAACGCGCCGGGTGACGGCAAGGATGACGACGAAGCTCCGTATGAGCTGGACGGGTATCTGACCGCCATCGATACCGGGCTGATAGACACGGATTACATGAATGCCAACTTCACCAAATGGCTCAAAGCGTTGCGCGAAGAAAGCGCTGAATTGACCAAGGTGACGACGGAATTGCACCGCTCGTTCGCGACGCTCTCGGCCGATGAACAACGACTCGCGGAACTGTTCTTGCGTGACGTGGAACGTGGTGATGTGACCGTCGAGGACGGCATGACATTGCGTGGCTACATCACCCGTTATGCGCGGCGTGAGAAGGACGGACAGATAGACAAGCTCGTGGGCTACTTCGGAGTGCGGCGCTCTCTCGTAGAGGAGTTCATAGGCCAGTTCATCACTGAGGCGAACATCAACGAATTCGGACGGCTTGATGCCTTGTATGACTCCATCGACAAAAAGTTATCGAAATCCACGCTAGAAGTATGGATGGGTGTGATTATTTCACAGCCCAAAGCGAATCGGACAGTGCGAAACCTGCTGAGGCGTTTCGTGTTGGGAGGTGGATTCGATGTCGATGAAACGCTTGAAAAGATGCGAATTGCGAAAGGCGAGGAGGAATCGGACGATACGCCGCGTGATGTAGCCCAACGCTGATACTCTGACAGACAGTCGCAAACCATATGAATGCATGTAAAGTGCGCCATCGTGCACGCACGCGCATTCCCCCCCCGGGATATCGCATGACGCGCAGGAACGCGAAGGAGTAACGCATGACCGAATCCAACCAGCAGTCCGAACACCTCGCCCTGTGGGGCGGCCGCTTCACCTCCGGCCCCTCGCCCGAGCTGGCCCGCCTGTCCAAGTCCACCCAGTTCGACTGGCGCCTCGCGGACGATGACATCGCCGGCTCGCGAGCCCACGCCCGCGCGCTCGGCCGCGCCGGACTTCTGACCGCTGACGAGCTTCAGCGCATGGAAGATGCGCTCGACACCCTGCAGCGCCGGGTGGACGACGGCTCCTTCGCACCCATCGAAGACGATGAGGACGAGGCCACCGCGCTCGAACGCGGCCTGATCGACATTGCCGGTGACGAGCTCGGCGGCAAGCTTCGCGCCGGACGCTCACGCAACGATCAGATTGCCTGCCTGATCCGCATGTGGTTGCGCCGCCACTCCCGCGTGATCGCAGGGCTCCTGCTCGACCTTGTCAACGCGCTCATCGAACAGAGCGAAAAGGCCGGCCGTACCGTGATGCCCGGACGCACCCACATGCAGCACGCCCAGCCGGTGCTGCTGGCCCACCAGCTCATGGCCCACGCCTGGCCTCTCATCCGCGACGTGCAGCGCCTCATCGACTGGGACAAGCGCATCAACGCCTCCCCGTACGGCTCCGGCGCGCTCGCCGGCAACACGCTTGGCCTCGACCCGGAGGCCGTAGCCCGCGAGCTCGGATTCTCCCGCGTGACCGACAACTCCATCGACGGCACTGCCGCGCGCGACCTCGTGGCCGAATTCGCGTTCGTCGCCGCCATGACCGGCGTGGACATCTCCCGTCTCTCTGAGGAGATCATCATCTGGAACACGCAGGAATTCGCGTTCGTGCGCCTTGATGACGCCTATTCCACAGGCTCCTCCATCATGCCGCAGAAGAAGAACCCGGACATCGCCGAGCTGGCCCGCGGCAAGTCCGGCCGTCTCATCGGCGATCTCACCGGTCTGCTGGCCACGTTGAAGGGCCTGCCGACCGCATACGCGCGCGACCTGCAGGAAGACAAGGAAGCCGTGTTCGATCAGGTCGACACGCTGGAGGTGCTGCTGCCCGCCTTCACCGGTATGGTTCGCACCATGCGCTTTGACGCCGACCGTCTTGAAGCCGAGGCTCCCACCGGCTTCGCACTGGCCACCGACATCGCCGAATGGCTGGTCAAGAACGGCGTGCCGTTCCGCCATGCCCACGAGCTCTCCGGCGCATGCGTCAAGATCGCCGAAGGTCGCGGCCAGGAGCTCTGGGACCTGACCGACGAGGACTTCATCGACACCTTCGCCGCATTCCTGCCTGCCGATAAGGCCCCGGGCGTGCGTCAGGTGCTCTCCAGCCACGGTTCTGTGGACTCCCGCAACGGCAAGGGAGGCACCGCCTACGGTCGCGTGCGCGAGCAGATCGCCGATGCCAAGGCGCAGGTCGAGGAGCTCAAGCTCTTCCCGGCTTCCACGTCGGACGGCTCCGCCTACAAGGCGCCCGGCACGTTCTGAGTGCCATACGGCTCCCCCTCGCGCGAGAGGGGAGCTTTTTCATTTGTCCATATGTCACAGAGGGTCTCTACACTGGGCAACTGTAACGAACGGGAGCCGAAAGGCTGAGAGGAAGCGCCAGCTTCGACCGGGGAACTTGACGCGGGTCATGCCGCCGTAAGGAATCGTTGTTGAGCGGTTTGCCAAGTTGCCCGTAGCAGTCTTCAGTTTCCGTGAACACAACTAAGCCGTACAGGCTGTTTGTTGGCGTAGCCAATGCGCCGAAAAACAGGCTGGCGGTCGCATGACAGGGTTCATGAATGGGCGCACCACTTACGGTACGGTTCGTTTCGTGCGCCCTTTTTTAGTATTCGGAAAGGGGACCGCAATGCAGGTCAACGGAGAGCAGGTCAAGCTCGAGCAGCCGGTCAGTGTGGCCGACTATCTCGAAACGCATGGATTCCGCGCCGAGCGTGTGGCCATCGAACTCAATGGCGAGATTATCCCACGCGAGAAACGTGCCGGAACCATGCTCGACGACCAATGCGTCATGGAGATCGTGCAGTTCGTGCAGGGTGGCTGACTTCGCGCTTCACCCGTCGGCTCCATTGGCCTCCAGTGACAAGGAGAGCCGGAAACATCATCAATCCAATGAAGGGAACATCATGAGCAATATCAATCCGGTCACCGAAGCATCCGTCGAAGCTACGCCGTTGCCGCCGCAGCCCAAGGTCGTCAATCCGGTCGGCACCGCAGCGCCGATGCTGCCGGTCGAAGACAAACCTCTCAATCTCGGCGGCCATGAATTCGAGTCCCGGTTCATTCTGGGCTCCGGTCGTTACGACCTGAACCTCATCAAGGCCACCGTCGAGCACGCCGGCACGCAGATCGTCACCATGGCATTGCGCCGTGCCCAGACCACCGAGAACAGCGTGCTCGACTACATCCCCGAAGGCATCACACTGCTGCCGAACACCTCCGGCGCGCGCAACGCCGAGGAGGCCGTGCGCATCGCGCGTCTCGCACGAGAGGTGTGCCACACCGATTTCGATGCTCCTATTTATTGTCAAATGGTTGAGAGTGTTGTGTCGTCGGGGTGGTGATGGAGTGTATCCATTGGGTGGCGCGTTGTTCGAGTTCGGGCAGGTTGCGGGTCCCGCGTTCGATTTCGCTGATTCTGCTGGAGGGTACGGCCAATGCCTCGCCGACCTGTTGCTGCGTGATGCCGTGGCTCGTGCGCAGACGGCGTAGTCGCGCGCCGCGTTCCCGCGGTGTTTCTCGTTGTCCTGCGTTGCCGTTGCGTATGGCGAGAAGCGCCTTGTACGCTTCGCGGGCGATGTAGCGTTTGAGGCAGCGGATGATTTCGAGTTTGCTTTTGCCTTCCCTGGTTTTCTTTGACACGTAGTCGCGGGTTGGCTGGTGGTATCTGAGTCTGACGATGGCGATGCGGTGCAGCGCCATGTTGCCTTGCCTGTTGCCGCCCCGGTTGAGCCTGTGGCGGTTGGTTTTGCCGCTGGACGCGGGGATGGGGCACGCGCCGCAGAGTTTGGCGAACGCAGCCTCGTCGCGGATGCGTTCGGGGTTGTCCCCGGCGACGATGGCGATCGTGGCCGCAGTGATGGTGCCGGCGCAGTAGATGTCGAGCAGGGGACGCGCGTTGGCCTCGAGGATGCGGCGCATGCGTTCCTCGAGCAGGTCGGCCTGCTCCTTGAGTGTTTTCCACGCCTTGGCGGCGCTTTTGAGCGCGGTGAGCACGCTGTGTGCGACGAGGCCTCCTGACGGCCGGCATGAGGCAAGGTGGTTCATGCGGGTCTCGGTGCGCAGCCCCCGGTATCGTTCCCTGACCGGTTCGGGGGCGGTGACCAGCAGGCCTCCGGTGGAGTTGGCCAGCATGGTCATCGCCGCGACCAGCTGGGAGCGTTCCGCGTTCAGGTGCCGTAGCGCCTCGACCCAGCCGTCCGAGCTTTTCGGCAGGCTCGTCGCTTCGCCGGCGAGCACGCCGCGCGCGGCGGCGATCGCGTCGATGGGATCGGATTTCCCGTCCTTGCGTCGCACGCCGCGGTTCGGCCTGAGCACCTCGTATACGGGGAACCCTCCGGCCGAGAGCCGTCTGGCCAGCGCCGCGCCGAACGAGTTCGTGCCCTCCACGCCAATTCCGGCACAGCGTGAGGGCTTGCCGAGGGCGTCGATCAGGCGTCCGTATCCGTCCGGGCTGGTCTCGAACGTTTCGGTGGAAATGACCCTGCCGTTCGTGTCGAGCAGGGCGAGGGTGTGGGTGTCGGCATGGGTGTCCACGCCGGCGATGACCGTGGTCGGCGGCTCCATCGTCGTCTCCTTCGTCGGTTCGTTGCCTTCCCGGGGCGTTCCGGCCCAGACAGGACGTTGACGGGACACGCTACCATGGTTCTTGCAGGGATCCGATGGAGCGTCCACGCTCCTATGAGGTCATGCGCCATGCGCCTCCGGGTCGGTGGCCGGGCGGGACAAATCAAAATAAGGACAGGCCCCGCTAGCCGGGGCCGTCAGTCAAGTTTGGGGTCACCGCCAGGCCGCCACTTCCATTATCACCGGCCAGCTAAACCGGCATAACCATTATCAACGTCAAAGTCGAAATCGAGCATGAGACCAAATACCTGCTGCCGGACAACGCCGAAACCATTCGCGCCACCGAAATGCTGGCCAAGGAAGGGTTCGTCGTCATGCCGTACATGTTCCCGGACCCCATCGCCGCACGTCAGCTCGAGGAGGCCGGTGCTGCCGCGGTCATGCCGCTCGGTTCGCTCATCGGCTCCAATATGGGACTGCGTATGCGCGATTTCATCGAGATCATCATCGCCAACGCCAATGTGCCGGTGATCATCGACGCCGGCATCGGTCGTCCGAGTCAGGCGTGCGACGCGATGGAGATGGGCGCGGACGCCGTCATGGCGTACACCGCAGTGGCCTCGGCGGGCAATATTCCTCTGATGGCCGAGGCGTTCAAGAACGCCATCAACGCCGGCCGTGCAGCCTACCTGTCCGGTCTCGGCAAGGTGACCGAAGGGCAGGCCGTGCCGTCCAGCCCGACTACGGGGTATCTGCACTGATATCGGGAATGACTCCCTTCGGTCCGTCCGGCTCCCCCCAGAAGAGGGGAGCCGAGTGAGGGGTCTGGCGTCGCGGTTCCCTCAAGTGAGGGGAATCGAGCGGGGGTCTGGCGTCGCAGTTTCTCTCGCTTGGGGGCGAGGTGTGGGCTTCCTCGCTTGAGGGAGTCAGGATTATGGAGAAAACATGGCATTATCTGACGAACAGCTCGAACGATACTCCCGTCACCTCATTTTGAAGGGTGTGGGCGTCAAGGGGCAGAAGAGGCTGCTTGCCGCCAGCGTGCTCATCATCGGCGCGGGCGGACTCGGTTCACCAGCAGCCCTGTATCTGGCGGCTGCAGGCGTGGGACGCATCGGACTCGTGGACGGTGATGTGGTCGATCTGAGCAATCTTCAGCGTCAGATCATCCACACCACTGCCGCAGTCGGCACCCCCAAAGTGGAGTCGGCGGCAGCCGCCATCCGTGAGCTCAACCCGGACGTAACGGTTGAAACCCATCAGGAATTGGTTGACGCCAGCAACATCGCATCGCTGATTAAGCCATATGATCTGGTGATTGACGCCACGGACAATTTCGCGGCGAAATTCCTCATCAACGACGCCTGCGTGCTGTCCGGCAAGCCGTTCATTCACGCCGGCGTGGTCGGGTTCGCCGGTCAGGTGATGGATGTCGTGCCAGGCGAAGGCCCCTGCTACCGCTGCATTTTCCGCGACATGCCCGCAGCGGGTGAGATTCCGACCTGTAAGGAGGCCGGTGTGCTGGGTGCCGTGGTCGGCGTGGTCGGCAGCCTTGAAGCCACTGAAGCCGCCAAACTCATCGTCGGCGTGGGGGAGCCGCTGGTGGGCCGCATGCTCACCGTCGATGCGCTGACGATGAACATCCGCCGTGTGCTGCTGCCCTCGCATGTGCCGGACTGCCCGGTGTGCGGCGACCATCCGACCATCACCACGCTCGATCCGGCCAACTACGTCCAGCCGGCCTGCGCCATCTGAACCGCACCATCGAAACCATCGAACAGGACGGCCGTATAGGCTCGTCCGCACGGCCATCGGGAAAGGCCATTTCGGAAGGGGAAACCATGACCATCACCTTGAAGCACAATCATGATGCCGACGACTACCGGCACATTGACGCGAACGAATTCGCACATCTCGACACATCCTCGGTCACGCTTCTGGATCTGCGCGATCCGGATGAAGTGCTGGTGCACCCGATTGCCGGAGCGATCAACATCCCGTTCGAGAACATCGGACACATCGGCAATGCGCTGAGCGACATTCCGAAATCCAAGCCGGTGGTCGTCTTCTGCAGGGTGGGAGACTGGAGTGCGCAGGTATGCGAGATCTTGGCCGACCGTGGATATGATGCCGTCAATCTCGATGGAGGGTATGAGGCATTGCGGGAAGCCACTGCCGGGCCGTCCGAGGTTGGTCGGTCCGAAGGCGACTCGTCCGAGGTCGGCCAGTCCAAGCGTCAGGCCGTCTCTGATTCGTCGTCCTCTGCGGCCGCTTCCAGTTCCGCGCCGGTCACGCCGCCCGTCGCGCCGGTCACGCTGACCGTGCCTGTCTCATCCAAGACTCAAGGTGGCAGCACCGCATCGGACGGTACCGCAACGTCGCAGCTGTTACATGTGGATGCCAAGGGGCTCAAATGCCCCGGACCAATCGTGGCCGTGGCCGATGCCCTGCGCGACCAGCCGATCGGCACCCGCCTGAAGGCCGAGGCCACCGAGGACGCCTTCTGCTCGGACATCGCCGTATGGGCCGAACGCACCGGCAACCGTCTCATCGATCTTCGCCGGGACGACGAGGGCATCATCCATGTCGAGCTTGAGAAAACGGCCGTCCCGACACAGCCTGCAGGGAGGTCTTTCGGTGCGAACTCGAGCTCGGCTCCGGCGCCCACCGACGCTGGCGGCGATGTGCTCCATGACAAGACCTTCGTGGTATTCAGCGGCGATCTGGACAAGACCATTGCGGTGTTCATCATGGCCAACGGCGCCGCGGCGATGGGACGCAAGGTCACCATCTTCTTCACGTTCTGGGGACTCAACATCCTGCGCCGTCCCAAGCGCGTGCGCACGAACAAGAACCTCATCGAGCGCATGTTTGGTTTCATGATGCCGCGCGGCACCCGTAAGCTTGGTCTGAGCCGCATGAACATGGGCGGCCTTGGTGCAGCTATGATTCGTTGGATCATGAAGTCCAAGAATGTGGCATCCCTTGAGGAGCTCATGCGTCAGGCCAAGGAGCACGGTGTGCGGCTGGTGGCCTGCCAGATGTCCATGGACATCATGGGCATCCGCAAGGAGGAGCTGATTGACGGCGTGGAACTGGGCGGCGTCAGCACGTTCCTCGGCTCCGGCGAGACCAGCGATATGAGCCTGTTCGTGTGAGACCATCCGTGCGGGCGAAGTCCATATGAACTTCGCTTGCGCGGCCTGGCCATCTCATCCCGAGGTATGAAGGCGAGCGGGCAAGGTTCCGTCGTACAATCGGCCACGGAAGTCGGAGCCCGACGGCACATCGTCACGCACGCCGGCCCGATGCGATGGCTTTGCACTGTCATCGCATAAGACCTTGATTTCCGATGAGGAGGACCGAATACCGTGTCACATCTGCTCACCCGTACGCAGATTCAGCAACTGGTGGCCGTGCATGGCCGCGAGGTCATTGGACACAGGCACATGGACATAGAACGATGCTGCTATCAACATGGGAACGTGACCACTTTCGCCCATTCCGTGCGCGTGGCTTGTTTGGCGGTATGGATGGCCGATCGTGCGCATCTGTGGCATCACGTGGACCTGCGTTCGCTTATCCGGGCGGCCCTGCTCCATGACTATTTCCTGTATGACTGGCACGACTGGGACAACGGCACCCACCGTTGGCACGGGTTCACCCACGGTCATGCAGCGCTCGTCAATGCGCTCAAGGATTTCAAGCTCAATGCCATCGAGAGGGATAGCATCGAAAGGCATATGTTCCCATTGACTCCGATTCCGCCGCGATATATCGAGGGCTATCTGGTCACCTTGGCGGACAAGATCTCCGCCACCAGGGAGACGCTCTCCATGGGTCGATTCCATAAGAAGCCGTTGCCGTCTGCGCAAGTCCGTGCCGCCATGATGAAGAATGCCACTCGTCGAGAATCGGTCCGATAGGTCAACCCGTGATAGGTAAACCCGTATGCTGCTGTTCTTTGAATATCTGTTTGTGTGGTTCGTGTTCTACAGTTTCGCCGGCTGGGTGTACGAGTCGATTCTGGTATCCTGCCGGGAACGCCGATGGGTGAATCGTGGATTCCTGAACGGCCCGCTGTGCCCGATCTATGGTACAGGTGCGGTGGCCGGCGTGGTGGTGCTCGGAGGCGTTCGCAATCCGGTCGTCCTGTTTGTGCTGTCAATGGTGGGCGCTTCGATTCTTGAATATTTCACGTCGTGGGCGATGGAACAGCTATTCCATGCGCGATGGTGGGATTATTCGCATTTTCGATTCAACCTCAATGGCCGCATCTGCCTGCTGGGAGCCGTGGTGTTCGGCATCGCGGGTGTGATCATCGTCGACGTGATCCAACCGGTCGTCGAACAGATGACCATGATGGTTCCGTTGCGAATCATCCATATGATGTGCGCTGTGCTGCTGGTGCTCATCATCATCGACACCATTGTCACCGTGTGCGGTATCGTCGACTTCGAACAGAGCCTTGAACGGTTCAAGGTCGTTGCGTCCAGATACGGCGATGCCATGCGGGAGAAGGTTACGGACGCTGTCTCCGGTGCCGCCGAAATGGCCAATGGCGTGGTGGGGGATGCTGCTGGTATAGCCTCCAATGTCATCAGCGGCGCATCCGACAAGTTCGGCGGCATGCCATCCGCGGTCAGCCAGAAAGTCGGCGACTCTTGGCAGAACGGCAAGGATATGTCGGCGGAGCTTATGCTGCGCATCAAGGATGCCGCCGATTCCGTGTTCAACCGTCAGCAGCGCCGTATGATTGCGTCCTTCCCGAGGCTGAAGACCACCCGGAACAACGAAACGCTGCAGCAGCTGCGCGAGACGCTTGAACGGCTGTACCGGCGCGGGCGGTGAATGCTCGTAGGCGCGGGGGAAGACGTCATATGGTGTGTGCGCGATATGGAAACCCGACCTGCGCGGCACTGTCGGTGTGTCCTGCGAGACTTATAGACGCTTGAAATAGAAGTAGGGCATCATCCAATCACACAATTCGATAGGGAGAAGCATCAAGCTATGGCTCACGTCACCGACTTCAAGGAAGCGGGTTTCGACACCCTGCTTGAGGAACTGGAATGGCGCGGGTTGATTTCCCAGTCCACGGACAGGGATCGACTCGCGGAAGCATTGAACGGCGAGCCCATCGCTTATTATTGCGGCTTCGACCCCACCGCTGCTTCGCTGCATATCGGCAACCTCGTGCAGCTCATCAACATGCGTCATCTGCAGCTTGCCGGCCATCATCCCATTGCCCTGGTCGGTGGCGCCACCGGTCTGATCGGCGATCCACGTCAGTCCGGTGAACGCACATTGAACCCGAAGGATGTCGTCGCCGGCTGGGCGGAGCGCCTGAAGCGTCAGATCGGCGGCATTCTGGAGACCGAGGGCGCCAATCCGGTGCGCTTCGTGTCCAATTACGACTGGACCGCGCAGATGACCGTCATCGATTTCCTGCGCGATGTCGGCAAGAACTTCCGTCTGGGCACCATGCTTGCCAAGGACACCGTGGCCCGCCGTCTGAATTCCGAGGAGGGCATATCCTTCACCGAATTCAGCTATCAGGTGCTGCAGGGCAATGATTTCCTGCATCTGTTCGATGAATACCATTGCACGCTTGAGCTCGGCGGTTCCGACCAGTGGGGCAACCTCACTTCCGGCTTGGACCTGATTCACAAGGTGCGTGGCGTGGACGTCAACGTGTTCACGAGCCCGATCATCACCGATGCATCAGGCAAGAAGTTCGGCAAGTCCGAAGGCAACGCCGTATGGCTGGACGCCACGATGCTCAGCCCGTACAAGTTCTACCAGTTCTGGATCAACCGTCCGGACGTGGAGATGGAGAGCCTGCTCAAGGCGTTCACCTTCCTGCCCAAGGCTGAGATTGAGCGTCTGGTCGAGGAGTCCAAGACCAATCCGGGCGCCCGCGAGGCGCAGAAGGCGCTGGCGTGGGAAGTCACCAGCTTCGTGCACGGCGAGGAGGCGACCCAGGCCGCCATCGACGCCTCAGGCGCGTTGTTCGGCCGTGGTGGCAACCTCGAGGACATCGACGAGGCGACGCTTGAATCCGTGCTTGACGGATTCAAAGTGGCTGACGAACAGGGCAATCATGTCTTCCCGGTGGCCCATCCCGGCGACCGTGTCATCGATGCCGCTCAGGCGGCGGGCCTGTTCAAGTCCGGTTCCGAAGCGCGTCGCGCCATCAAGTCGGGTGGCGTCTACCTCAACAACAATCGTGTCGATGATGAAGAGCAGGTGCTTGGCGAGGGTGATTTCCTCTCAGGACGTTTTGCGCTGATCCGTCGTGGCAAGAAGGCGCTTGGCGCCGTGGAAAACCGTTAGTTCTCATGTTCGGCGACCGTCTGGCGATTCGTAATCGCAGACGGTTCGGCGAGCATCACGATTCGTAATTCGCAGTGAAGAAAGGCATGCACATGGCAGAAGGAAACGAGCGTTCCGGCAAATCGTACGGCGGCGGACATAAGGGTTATGGAGACCGTCGTCCATCCAGCCGCGGTGGCAACGGTTTCAAGCCACGCGGCAAGGGAGGCTTTAAGCCGCGTCGTGAGGGAGAAGGCTTCAAGCCTCGTTACCGCGACAATGGGGAAGGCCACACGCCCCGTCGGGATGGTGACGGCGAGAACGGTCATGGCGGCTTCCGCAAATCGTACGGCAAGTCCGGCGGCTTCCATAAGGGCGGTTTCCGCAAGGATGGCGAGCGCGGTGGATTCCGCAAGGAAGGCGGCTTCCGTCGTGACGGAGGATTCCATAAGGATGGTCCGCGTCGAGACGGCGGATTCCGCTCCCATGAAGGCGAGGCGGGGGAGAACCCGCGCTATCAGCATCGTGACGGCGAACACCGCGATTTTCGTCGTGACAATGACCGCCGTGGCTTCCGCCACGACGGTGAGCGCGGTGGTTTCCGTCGTGATAACGACCGTCGTGATTTCCATCGTGATGACCGCCGCGATGGCGAGCGCCGCGACAACCGCGATTTCCGTCGTGATGGCGAACGCAACGAGGGCCGTGGCTTCCGCGGCAATGATGACCGTCGCGATTTCCGTCGTGACAATGACCGCCGTAACTTCCGCCGCGATGGTGAGCGCGGTGGTTTCCGCCGCGACGACCGCCGCGATAACGATCGCCGCGGTTTCCGCGGTGACAAGGAACGTCGTGATTTCCACCGCGACAACCGTGACGACCGTGGTGGCTTCCGTCGTGATGACCGTCGTGACGGCGAGCGTCGTGAATTCTCCGCGGAAGAGAAGACCCAGTATCGGGAGCAGAAGCGCAGCGAATACATGAGCCGTCCGCGCCGCAACTCCGACGGCACGATGAGCTTCCCCTCGCAGAACCCGTACACGGCCCGTCGCCCCGATGAGCCGCGCATGCCCAAGGGAATGGAATGGTCCATGCTGTCCTCGGACGAGCGCGAACGTCTGCGTGGTCTGGCCAAGGAGCACGCAGAGAACATCGGTCTGCACATTCTTGCGGCGTATGCGCTTGAGGAGAAGGATCCGCAGGCGGCACTCGAGCATGCCAAGTGGGTGGCCCGTCAGGCGTCCCGTATCGATTTCGCCCGTGAGACCCTGGCGTTCATCGCCTATCGTCAGGGCAACTACAAGCTTGCCCTGCGCGAGTTCCGCACTGCCTACCGTATGAACGGATTCCAGGATTACCTGCCGTTCATCGCTGATTGCGAGCGTGGCGTCGGCGATCCCAAGAAAGCCGTGGAGATCGCGCAATCCGAAGAAGGCAAGCAGCTGCATGGCGCTCCCAAGGTGGAGATGTTCCTGGTGTATGCCGGTGCGCTCGGCGACCTGAAGCTGTGGGACAAGGCCATCGAGATCGTGCACACGGTCGGTCGCTCCCAGGGCCTTCCCGGTGAGTACCGTATGCGCGCGGTGCAGGCGGAGCAGTACTTCCTGGAAGAAGCCGGTCGCAATGGGGAAGCCGAGAAGCTCGACCGCGTACTCGATCGCCTCGAAGAACAGTATGCTGATGAGGACTTCGATGAGGACAGCGATGATGTGGTCATCGATCATGACCTCGAAGAGCTGACCGATGATTCCGAAGTGCTCGAGCAACTGGGCATCGATCCGTCCGAGGCGCGATTCGCACCTGAACCGGAACCCGAGGATGATGAATCCGAGGACGCATCCGACGATGAGGATGATGACGAAGACACGGAAGAGTCCGGTGATTCTTCGGAAGACGATTCTGATGATTCCGGTGAATCTGACGATTCTGACGAATCCGATGAATCCGAGGATGCATCCGAGGAATCCGATGGGTCCGAGGAACAGTCCACCGTCGATGACGCTGATTCTGCTGAGTCCGATGCCGCGGATAGCACGGACAATACGGACGCGGATGCTGAGACCGACACTGCGTCCGATGAGACCAGCGTCTCCGAGGAACCGGAGCAGTGAGCCTGACCATGACACGCTTCCTCAAAGGCACCGATCGGCCCTTGGCACAGGCATACCAGCTGGCGTTGCTTGACTTGGACGGTGTGGTATATCGAGGCAAGAATCCGGTCGAGTATGCCGCCGATTCCATTCGTGCCGCAGAACAGGCCGGCATGACCATCGAATACACCACCAACAACTCTTCGCGATTCCAGCACGTGGTGGCCGACCAGCTCAGGGGCTTCGGTCTGGATGTGGAACCGTGGCAGGTCATCACCTCGTCCGTGGTCGCGGCCCGTATGGTGGCGAAGGCCTTGCCGGAGGGGGCGCGTGTACAGGTATTGGGCGCCGAACACTTGCGTGAGGAGGTACGGCATAACGGCCTGACCATCGTGGACGGGCCGGAAGCACATCCCGAGGCGGTCATCCAAGGATGGTATCCGCAGATGACCTGGCAGATGATGGCCGATGCCGCATTCGCCGTGGAGGCCGGCGCCGCGTATTTCGTGACCAATCGCGATCTGACCATTCCGCGCGAACTGGGCATCGCGCCGGGTTGCGGCTCGATGATCAACGCGGTCGTCACCGCCACGGGCGTGGAGCCCGTGGCATCGGCCGGCAAGCCGGAATCATACATGTATGACGAGGCACGCGAACTCAATGCGGCGGAAGGCCATGACCTGGTCCCCAAGGAATCCTCGCTCGCCATAGGCGATCGTCTCGATACGGATATCGAAGCCGGCAACCGTGGCGGTTATGATTCCCTGGCGGTCCTCACCGGCGTCACCAACCCCACGGAACTGATGCTCGCTCCGGCCCACCTGCGTCCTACATTCGTTGCGCAGGACCTGCGTGAACTGGCCAACATCCAGCCTGAACCGGTTCGAACAGAAGACGGCACCTGGGAATGCCGCAACGCCTGCGCCTGGTTCGAGAACGGTGCCGTGCACGCGAGCGACACCACCAGTATGGATGCATTACGTGCGGCCATGTGCGCGGCATGGGAGGCCGAGGACAAGGGCGCGATGCTCGAGCCGAGCACCGTGCCTGCATTCGAGTTCAGGCGAGGGCAATGAACGGGCCGTCCAACGACACGGATGAGGGTACGGATACGCAGGATGACGCGCCGATTGCGCAACGCTATCCCGAGCTTGCCGACATCGATCGATTGAGCGATGACCGCAAGCTCGAGGTGTACCGTTCGGTGCTCGAATCATTGCAGCGCGAACTTGACTCCAGCCGCGAGTAACGGCCGCGGGACAAAGGAGCAAAAGGATCGTATCGGCTGGATCGCTGACTGCCGCTGGCGGAAGCGGTGAAAGGATGAGCTATGGTCACGCAGGCCATTGACCCTGCGACGCCGCTTGATCGTCTTGACATGATGCTGGTGGCTTCCGGGCTGGTCGAATCACGAGCCAAGGCGCAGCGCCTCATCAAGGGCGGTCATGTACGTGTCGATGGCATGACGGTCACCAAACCGTCGTATATGGTCAAAGCCGGACATGAGGAACTCGCCGTAGACAAAGGTGACGACTACGTATCCCGTGGCGCGTACAAGTTGCTGGGCGCGTTCCAGGCCTTTGCGGCCCAAGGACTTACTGGTCCCCGTGGCCTGCGTTGCCTGGACATCGGTGCCTCCACCGGAGGGTTCACCGATGTGCTGTTGCGTGGGGGAGCCGCCGCAGTCGTGGCGCTTGATGTCGGCCACGGACAGCTCGACCCCCGCATATCCGCCGATGCCCGCGTCACGGAGATGAGCGGCGTCAACATTCGCGACGTCGAGGCGGATGATCTGCCATGGCGTCCCCAGATGATCGTATCTGATGTCTCGTTCATCTCGCTGACCTATGTGGTTCCGGTGATCGCCCGCATAGCCGCACCGGATGCCCATGTGGTGCTTCTGGTCAAACCGCAGTTTGAAGTCGGCCGCACCGGTCTGGGCAAGAACGGCATCGTCGAAGACCCGGCATTGCGCAGGCGGGCGCTCGATACGGTCGTCGATTGCGCCAACCGTCATGGGCTTGCCGTGCGAGGCACCGCCGACAGCCCCATCGAAGGCACGCACGGCAATGCCGAATACCTGCTGTATGCGGTCGCAGGCAATGGTCCGCGACCGTTATAAGTCGGCAGGCATAGCGCATGGCGCGAATGGAGTCAGGAGACCGCTCTGAGATGGGTTCTCCGGCAGGCTCCGGTCAGCAGCAGCACGCTTGATGTTCGGTCTATGCCCAACGAAGTCGAACAGGCGGCACTTTCCACGGAAGTGCCGTTCCTCAGCGTCGCGGTGTCAACCGTCATCGTTCTGCATGTCAGACGTGAAGCATCCACATTGCTGACACTGATGGCGTCCGCGTGGCTGCGTGCCTGATAATCCGGCATACCGAACCTCGAGAACATGGTGCTGTGCAGAGGACGGACGGTGAAGGAACGGCCATCGATGTCGTTGCCATGCAGCACGCCGCTGAGTTGCATCTCATCGGCGGTGATGCGATGCGCATTGCTGAGAGTGCCGGTCATCTCCATATTTCCGGAGCAGTAGATGTTGCCGTCGGAAACCAGGCTGCCGGTCAATTGGATGCTGTCACAGACGATATCGCCTTTGACCTCGAGCGTACCGCATCCGGCTATGCGTTTGACACGTATTTTGCCTGAACATCGCACTACGCCTTTGTTGATGATGAGGTTCTCACCTTGGATGTTCGGCGCCTGCAGGCTCCCTTCCACCATCGTGGTGCGGAATCTGACCGCGTCGGCGAATGTGGCGTTTTGCTCTACATCGATGAGGTCGTAATCGCCGCTGTGTATCAATGAGCAGTCCGTGGACTTATGCATGGTAATACCCCCTTCCGGGACTCTCAGCATTTCAGCCTAAGCGCAGATTCTCTGGCAGGGGAGCCGATGTCCGCAGAGTAACGGGGGTATGCGCGAACAGGGGGCGTTCCTATGGTATTGCCGACTTTCTGAGGGGTTGATGTGATCCGCCCCGCTTAGTATGCAGCGTCAGCAGTTCGTTGAGCGCCTGTCATTGATGGTTTGTCTTCCACACCTCATCCCTGAATGAAGTGGTCGATCTGATCCTGCTTGCCCATGATGATGAGTTCGTCATTGCGGTGCATGACCAATTCCCGTGAGCCGTATTGGAACTCCTTGCCGGGGGCCTTGATGCCCACCACGGTCACACCGTATTTGTCATGCACCTGCACTTCCTCGATGGAGCGTCCGACCGCATACAGCGGCGTGTGAATCTTCACGACCGTGTACGGGCCATCGATCTCGATGTAATCCAGGTAATTGCCGGCCACCAGATGTCCGACACGTTTTCCGGCGTCGGTCTCCGCATTGATGATATGCCGTGCGCCGATGCGCTGCAGGATGCGGGCGTGCTCCTGGGACACGGATTTCGCCCATAGGTCGGAGATGCCCGCGTCGAGCAGGTTGCCGGTGATGATCACGGACGCTTCGATGCTGTCGCCTATGGCCACGACGGCGGTGTCGAATTGTGCCGCGTCGATTTGCTCGATGGCCATCACATCAGTCATATCGGCCTGGATGGTAGGAAGATGGGCGGACCAGCGCGCCACGATTTCGGGATTCTTGTCCACCGCCAGTACATCCTGTCCCATGGCATCCAGCGTGGATGCCACGGCCCCGCCGAATCGTCCGAGACCGATGACCAGTACGCTTTTGCCGGTGTTCGATTTTGATGCCATGATGACCCTTTCCTGAAATGTCAATGGTAGTTGGATTGAACGTATGCATGTGGATTGGATGTGTCAGCCGACGATGATGTTCTCCTGCGGATATCGGATGGGTTCCGGCGCCATCGGCCTGCTGATGGAATAGGCGATGGTCAACGGGCCGAGCCGTCCGACGATCATCTCAGCCGAGAGTATGAACAGGCTCGCCGGATTGCCGGCGCTTGCCACGCCGACCGAATACCCGCCCAGCGAGAACGCCGAGGACGCTTCGAATATGGCGTCCACGAAATCGCACCCGGTGACGAACATCAGCGCCACGGCACCGATCAATACCAGCGCGGAGCACGCCGTGATCACCGATACGGCTGTCATCTGGATGCGTCGGGGGATGCGTCGCCGGAACACGGTCACATCCCTATGGCCGGTGAACGACGCCGCGCAGATCAGCATGATCACCGCGAACGTGGTCACGCGTATGCCTCCTGCGGTGGAGGATGAGCCGGCGCCGATGAACATGAGCAGGCTCATGAACACCTTGGTCTCGTTGCTGACATCCGGCACCCAGGAGATGTCGAATCCGGCCGAGCGAGGCATGACGGCGGCGGACAGAGCCCGGCGCAGCTTCATGCTTGCGTCGTCGGCGGGAAACAGTGTGGCGTTGTCCCATTCGACCGCCAGAAACCAGATCAGGGAGGCCACGACCAGTATCGCAGTGGTGGCCAGAGTGAGTTTGGTGTGCAACGTCCAACGCTTCGGACTGATGCGCCGGTATGCGCATTGCACGACATTCAGGACCACGGGGAAGCCGAGGGTGCCGACGAATGCGCTGAGCAGAATGGGCAGTCCCACGCCCCAACGGTTGATATGCAGTCCGGTGGCGTCCGGCGTGAATCCTGTGTTGTTATACGCGGACACCGCGTAGAACAGGGCCTGCCAGAGAGTGCGGCCGACCTGTCCGTTGTTGATGCGGAACAATTCTGGCAAGAGGAGCGCGAAGGTGAGCACCTCCGCGATGACGAACGTGCCGATGGCCACGGACAGCACGCTTTTGATTTCCGAAAGCTTGGTGGTGCCCAGTTCGCTGGCGGTGAGGATGCGTTGGGAGACCTTGAGTCTGCGGGATGCGCCGAGCGCCACCATGGATGCGAAGGTCATCACGCCGAGGCCGCCGAACTGAATGGACAACAGGATGACCACCTGCCCGAACATGGACCAGTATTCGCCGGTGTTCACCACCGGAATGCCGCAGGTGGACAACGCGGAGACGGCGGTGAAGAACGCCACGGGGAAGTTGGTGAACACCCAGCTCCGGGTGGAGATCGGCAGCAGCAACAAGCCGGTGACCACCACGATAAGCACGAGGAAGTAGAGGATGGACAGCCGTCCGGGATGATTCAGCAGCCGATCGGTCAGACTGATGCGGCGGATACGGCGTGCCTTGCGCATGCCCTCCTTGTCCCGCTCATTCGCGCCAGTCGAAAAGTTGGCGAACCACCAGGACAGGCCTTGCGAGGATTTCCGGTTGAGGAAGGATTCATCGAAGTCGTTGGACATGGTTCCCGTGCTTCCTCAAACTGCTCGTCGTCACTGGTTCATCCGCCGCGGCTGGAAGGCGAATCAGGGCCATTGTAGGACGTTTTGCCGGGATATGCGATTCCCAATGGCGTGCATGGCGGTTAGGATGGTCAATGGTGCAGTGCGAATGCGATGCATCAGCCGGCGAACAGGAGGATGGCATGGCCAAGCGCAATGCGGTTGTGGTGACGCATACCAGGCTCAGGCAGTCCGGGACCGTGGTGTCCGAAGCGGTCAGCCAGCTTCGTGTGGCAGGGTTTGCGGTCTCCATCATCGACAACACGGAAGCACCGGATTTCGGCGTGCAGCCGCCGTGCGTGCCGGATGATACGGAGATAGTGGTGGTTCTGGGAGGCGACGGCACCATTCTGAGGGCCGCGGAACTGGTGCATTGCACGCAGGTGCCTATTCTCGGCGTGAACATGGGGCATGTGGGATTCCTCGCCGAATTCGAGAGCTTCCAGATCGATGAGGCTATTCGCAGGGTCGCCGAGCATGATTACTCCATTGACGAACGCATGATCGCCCATGTCGATGTCTGGCTGCCTGGCGCCAGCGCCCCGCTCGAGGATTGGGCGCTGAACGACATCACCCTTGAGCGGGCCGATCGCGGTAAGATGGTGGAACTGTCCATTCAGGTGGATGGCGTCGAGATGAACTCGTTCGGCGCCGATGGAGTGATCGTCTCCACGCCCACCGGTTCCACGGCGTATGCGTTCTCGGCAGGGGGGCCGGTCATATGGCCGAACGTCAAGGCATTGCAGCTGATTCCATTGGCCGCACATGCCCTGTTCGCCCGTCCGCTGATCATCGGTGCCGGCTCCACATTCACCATTGATATTCTGGACGAATCGATGTCCGAAGGCTGGATCTGCTGCGATGGCCGCAGGCAACGCGCGCTGCCGCAGGGGACCCGTGTGATCGTCCGCGAATCGCGTGACACGCTACGTCTGGCACGGCTGTCGGGTGTGCCGTTCACCAACCGTCTGGTTTCCAAATTCGATCTTCCGGTAGTCGGGTGGCGCGAGCATGCACGTGCGGAAGCCACAGGCCAGGTCGCGGAGCATCATTCCGGTACCGCCGCATCGTCAGCTGGGGCCATGCGACTCGGCGAGGTGGCCCGCTGATGCTGGAGGAACTCGATATCCGTAATCTTGGCCCCATCCACGAGGCCACCATCACACCGGCGCCAGGCATGACCGCCATCACAGGCGAGACCGGTGCCGGCAAATCCATGCTGTTGTCCGCGTTGAGCCTCATTTCCGGAGGGCCGGCGGATGCCGGTCGCGTGACCGCCGGCGCCGACGAGGCCTGGACGCAGGGCATCTTCGCCGTCGGTGATGAGACTCCCGCTGCGGGCGTGGCGCACGAGGCCGGTGTGGATGTGGAGGACGGGGAACTGTTCCTCGCCCGTACCGTCAAGGCGGCCGGCAGGTCGCGTGCGGTACTCGGCGGCAAAAGCGTGCCCAAATCCGTGCTTGCGAATGTCGCATCCGCATTGGTCACCATCCATGGCCAGGCCGAGCAGCTCAACATCGCATCGGCGTCGCGGCAACGGGAATTCCTCGACCATGCATCGGACGATGGGAAGCAGCTAGAGGCCTACCATGCGGCATGGCGCGCATTGCGTGATATGGATGACCGGTTGGAGCGTCTGCGCTCCCAGGAATCCTCGGCGCGTCAGCGCGCCGACTATCTGCGTGAATCGGTGGGGCGTATCAACGAGGTCGACCCGCACCCCGGTGAGGACGAGGACCTCAAGGTCAGGCGCGACCGGATCGAGAACGCGGCGGATATCGCCGAAGGCGTATCGCATGCGCTCGCGGCGCTGGATTCGTCGCAATTGGAATTCGACGCCTCCACCGAGTCCGCCGGCGCATCCGACCTGCTGTTGCAAGCCGCCCAGGCGCTGCGTGGCATCCATGCAGCTGGTGAATTCCAGGAGTTGGCCGACCGTCTCGAATCGTTGAATGCCGAACTGCAGGATGTGGTGTTCGCCTTGTCGAAGCATCTTGATGAGGACTTCGGCGATGCGGATCTCGACGCATTGAACGCTCGCATCCATGAACTTTCGGAGCTGACGCGCAGATGGGGACCCACGTTGGCGGATGTCCTCGAATGGCGGGACAAGGCATCGTTCGAGATTGAGGATCTGGATGCCTCGCCGGAAAAGATCGCCGAGCTTGAAGCCGAGCGGGACGGCCTGTATCGCAAGACCGTGGCGGCGGCGGATGAGCTCAGTGAGGCGAGGTCCAAGGCTGCGGCGACACTCGCGGGCAAGGTCACCGCCGAGTTGGAGTCCCTGGCCATGCCCGGAGCGTCATTGGAGATCCGGGTGACTCGCCGAAGCGGCGAATCCGAAGACGCGCTGGACGCCAATGGAGGCGATGACATAGCCTTCCTGTTCACTCCATATGAGGGGTCCACTCAATTGCCGATGGGCAAAAGCGCCTCCGGCGGCGAACTGAGCCGCCTGATGCTCGCGTTGGAGCTGTCTGCCGCGGACATGCATACCGGTGAATCGTCGCAGGACAAGCAGGATGCGGAATCCGGCATGACCTTCATCTTCGATGAGGTGGATGCCGGTGTGGGCGGCAAGGCGGCAGTCGAACTCGGCAGACGGTTGGCCCGTCTGGCATGTACGTCGCAGGTCATCGTCGTCACGCATCTGGCTCAAGTGGCTTCCTGGGCGGACAGTCAGTTTGTGGTGACGAAGATTCCGCCGGATGCCGATGACGATGCCGTGGGTGTGATTACGACAGTGCAGCAGGTGCAGGATGATGCCCGTATCCGGGAGGTGGCACGCATGCTGTCCGGCTCGGAATCCGAAGCGTCGCTCGACCATGCGCGCGAGCTGCTGGCCGATTCCCGCTTGAATGCCGGTGAGTGAGGAGCAAGATGGTAGTGAGTCCCGTCAAAGCCGCCATTTTCGATCTGGATGGCACGTTGCTTGATTCCATGGGCGTGTGGAACCAGATCGACATCGATTTTTTGGGCAGGCGGGGCATCGCCGTGCCGGATGACTATATGTCCACTGTGGCATCGATGCAGTTCAGGCAGATTGCCGAATACACCATCGACCGGTTCGCATTGCAGGAGACACCCGAACAGGTCATGGCCGAATGGGATGAGATGGCGCACGCCGCCTACGCCACCCAGGTCATGCCGAAAGCCGGGGCCATCGCTTATCTCAACGAGCTGAAACGATTCGGTGTGAAGCTCGGCGTGGCTACGACGCTATTGCCGAAACTGCGTGAAGCGGCACTCGCGCATCTCGGTATCGCTGAATGCTTCGATGCCGTCGTTTCGGTGGACGATGCAGGTGGAGTGGGCAAAAGCAAGCCGGACGTATACCTCTTGGCCGCCCGTCGTCTGGGTGCAGAACCCTCTGATTGCATAGTGTTCGAGGATCTTCTGGTCGGCATTCGTTCGGCCAAGTCGGCGGGCATGCATGTGTGGGCCATGTATGATGATTCGTCAAGCGCGGATTGGCCCGAAATCGAACGTATCGCCGACGGTGCCCTCCATGACTTCCATGAGGCCCCGCGCAACTGGTGATGCCGCTGCGTGGGGCCTCATGGAAGCATACGCAGCGGATGCGGAAGAGGATTCAGAAGACCGAGAGCAGGTCGGCGGGACGATTCGATGCGAACCGCTGCCGTTCCAACTCCTCGCCTTCCCGGCGCTCCACCTCTTCGGAGGATATGCGCTGCAGCAGCACCTCCACGGGTGCGCGGTAGGTCACTTCATCGAACGAATGTCCATCGCGTTCCACGGCGTCGCTGCGCCGGGAAACCTCCTTCAGGCCGAAGGATTCCGCCATATGGCGTGCACGCAGGTTGAACGACCATACGTTGACGGTGATCGTTGACGCGCGCAACTGCTCGGCCGCGAGTTTGATGCCGAGCTTCATCGCCTGATTGCCGAAGCCCAAACCCTGATAATACGGACCGATGAGCAGGGCCATCGTCGCGTCGCGTTCCGGATCGGTGCAGCCCCAGGCGGCGAGGTGGCCGATGGGCTGGCCGTGCGGATCGAGCACGGTGCGACCGAACTGATGGTCGTCGTCCGTATCGCTGGCATTGTGGAACAATGTGTCGATCTGACCGTTGGTCAATGTCTCCAAGGTGTTTCGGCATGCGTCAGCTATGGTGTCTGTATTCCACCAGATCTCGAAATAACGGTAGTCATCGGGTTCGGTGATGCGCAATGTAACGGCGTTGTCGGGCATGGCTGCTCCCTTCCAACCGCATTATAGGCATGGAGGATGTTACGGCTTATCGCAGCGGCGGGATTCGGCTGCATTGTTCGTCTGAAGTTCATCCAAGCCGCTTTGCCATGCGGCCACGCATGAGAAAACCGTTAGGGAAACGCCGTCGCACACGGTGAAAACCGTATGTCTTCCGTAAGGGATGGGGGCGGCGTGAGGCCGGCTGATTACATTCTATTTCCGTATAGACTGGGGGAAGGCGGCAACGATGGAGAACGCGATACTGGTCACGGAGATTCTGTTCGCGATTCTCATCTCCTCGTTCCTGAGCCGGTTCCTGCCGAAGATCTCCACGCCGCTCATCCAGATAGCCTTCGGCGTCGCATGGTATTTCACCCCTGGATTGCGCAACATCCAGTTCGATCCGGACATGTTCATGCTGCTGTTCATCGTCCCGCTGTTCTACCTTGAGGCGCGCAACATCGACCGCAAGGCGCTGAGCAAGGACCTGAGCCTCTCGTTGTCTCTGGCGGTGGGCCTGGTCATGGTCACGATGGCGCTGAGCGGAGTGGCCCTGCATGAATTGTGGCCTGCCATTCCGATGATGGCGGCAGTGGCGATGGGCGCGATCATCAGCCCCACCGATGCGGTGTCCGTGGCGCAGCTGGGTGGCGTCGTCAAACTGACGCCAAGACAGCAGTCGGTGCTGCAAAGCGAAAGCCTGCTCAATGATCCCGTCAGCCTGGTTGGTTTCCAGACCATGCTGGTGGCGCTCGCCACGGGTCATTTCTCGCCTGCGGGGTTTGGCTGGCAGGTGCTGATGAGCTTCGTGCTGGGCACCCTGATCGGCGCCGTGGTGGGGTGGCTGTTCGACCGTCTGGTCCTGTTCATGCGAAAGCATAACTTCGAGGACGTCACCACGCGCATGCTGATGGAATGCTTCCTGCCGTTCGGCGTATACCTGCTCTCTGAGCATGTGGGTATCTCCGGTCTGTTGGCTGTGGTGGCGTGTGGCGTGGTCATCACGTTCCCCCGAACCGGCGTAGGCGGGGATGTGGCGCGCGTCAATCTGGTCTCGAACTCCGTATGGCATTTCGTGGACTTCACGCTGAACGGCATGGTGTTCGTGCTGCTCGGCATCGAACTGCCGATTGCGATGCGTGCGATCTGGGATGATCCGCGCGTCGATCTGTGGGCGATGATCGGTCTGGTGCTGTTGCTGACGCTGCTGACGTTGGTACTCCGATTCATCTGGTGCGTGGGCACATTGCGTTGGGCCAAGGATCTGGCCACGGGCAAGCGCCGCAAGATGACGCGTGAACGTTGGCATTCGGCGGTGGTGATGACCTTCGGCGGGCCGAAGGGCGCGATTTCGCTGGCCATGGCGTTCTCGCTGCCGTATTCAATCGACAATGGTGCCTCGGTGCCGGTGCGCAACATCATATTGTTCATCGTCTCCGGCTATATCGTGCTGTCCATCGTGATTTCGAATGTCATGCTTCCGTTGCTGTCGCCGAAGCCTGCCGACACGTCGAAGGAGGAGTGGGCCAAGCGCGATATCGAGATGCTGCGCCGCACCATCGCCAAAATCGTGGACAACGAGACGCCCGAGACCCATGCCGCCGTGACGCGCGTGCTCAAAAGCTATAACGACCGCATCGAACGCGTGGAGGCGAACATGCCGTCCGCGTCTCCTCGCGAGGCCAACGAGCTGCGCATCCGCACGCTCAGGTGGGAGAGGGATTGGCTCACCAAGGCGATTGCCACCCGTGAGAACGTCGTCAATCCCGATCAGGAGACCATCACCCAGCTCACAGGTGCACGCTACCTGCTCGAACATGTCGAAAGCGTGTTGGAGCGATTGACTCCTGAGGGGGGTTCCGGGCACGGGCTCAGATTCAATATGGCCAAATTGCGCCGTCGTTTCATGCCTGTCATCCGGCGGTTCTGGGAAGGCATCGCACGCCGCACGCCGGGTCTGGAAGCCGAGCGCACACGTGCAATCCGGGCGGTGCAGGTGCCGCTGTACAACGACATCATGGAACGGCTGCAGGATCTCATCCTCGACCATGTCTACGATGCCGAGCTGGTGGCCGAGCTGCTCATCGAATACCGCAGGGCGCTGAACCAGATCCTCGACAACTCCATGTCCCCTCTGCATGCGGCTGACAGCTCGAAGGTCGAGGCAGTGCGCGCCAATGCGCTGCGCATGGAGTTGGACACCATACGAGAAATGCTCGAGGCCAAGGAGATCACCCGTGAGGATGCCCGCCTGATGCGCTCGAACGTGTACCTCATGCAGGCCGAATCGGTGGTCTAGTGATGTGCGTGCGCATCCGGGGTCTTGCCGGCACCCGCAGTGGAGCCGGGCGCATGGTGATGTGTGATGACGGATGTGAGCGTGTCCGAGAACAGATGAGGGGGAGAGCCTGATTATGACAGGGGCTGACAGGAGCGATGCAACTGCGCGTGACGGCCATGGCGGTGAACATGAGCCTGCGATTGTCACGCGTCATCTGACCAAACGCTACGGCAAAGCGAGAGGCATCACTGATGTGGACCTCGTCGTGAAGCGGGGAGAGATCTTCGGCTTCGTCGGCCCCAACGGCGCTGGCAAATCCACGACCATCCGTTGTCTGCTGGGCCTGATCCGTCCGACAAGCGGCTCTGCATCAGTATTCGGACTCGACAGCATGCGCGACCGGGTGCGGATTCTCGAGAACGTGGGGTATCTGCCCAGCGAGGTGTTCTACTACGAGGGCATGCGCGCCCGCGACCTGCTCGCCTATGCTGCGAGTTTCTATCACAGGGACTGCTCCGCCCGCATCATGGAACTCGCGCAACGGCTTGACCTGAACCTCGACCAGAAGATTGAGGACATGTCGCTCGGCAACCGTAAAAAGGTCGGCATCGTGCAGGGACTGCTGCATTCGCCGAAGCTGGTGATACTCGACGAGCCGACCAGCGGCCTTGACCCGCTGGCGCAGCGCGCGTTCTTCGATCTCATCCGCGAAGAGAACCGCGAGCATGGCGTCACCGTGCTGTTCTCCTCACATATCCTTTCCGAAGTGCAGCGCATGTGCGATCGTGTGGCGATCATACGCGAAGGACGGATTGTGGCGGTGAAGGATGTCGCCGAGCTGCGCCGCTCGTCGGTCAAACGGGTGTCGCTGGTACTGGGTGGAGGCGGTGCGCGTGCCGATGGCGATGGCGGCGCTCGACCGGTGGGTGTCCCCGGTGCGATTCGGGATGAGCATGCTGATGTTGTGTCCGCCCGTATCAAGGCGATGCTGTCCGGCCTTACGGGCGTGCGTTCGCTGACGGTGGGTGGCGGCTCGTCCGAGGACGTGAGCTTCCTGTTCGAGGGTGACTGCAATTCGCTGCTCGACACGCTCGCCGACCTCGACCTTGTTGACGTGTCGATCACCGAGCCGACGCTGGAAGAGGTGTTCATGCACTACTATCAGCCGGATGCATTGGGGGAGCCGGAATCGTTGGGTGTCGCGGATGGTGCGGATGCGCCGACGGCGCCGCGAGGGAAGCGGGACTGATGAACGTCTACCGTTTTGAGTTCGGTCGCCAGCTGCGCGGGTTTCTTGTCGGTGAGGTGGTGTTGCTGGGCGTTGCCGTGCTGCTCATGGTGGGCGCCTATCCGATCTATCGCGACGCCAAGGAGGCGGTCGAACAGGTGCTCGAGGGGTTCCCTCCGCAGTTCGCCGCGCTGTTCGGGGTCTCCGACGGCATGTTCTCCTTCGGTGGCTTCTACCGATTCTGCTCGCTGTATTTCATGCTCATCGTGGCGATTATGTCCTGTGCATGGGGATTGTCGGTATTCGGTCGCGAACGGCGTACCAAGTCGTCCGATTTCCTGTTTGTCATGCCGATTGGTCGGATGCGCCTGTATGCGGAGAAACTCGCCGTGTGCCTCACGATGGTAGCGGCCACTGGTGCGCTGTTCATGGCGGTCATGGCGATGATCTACCGGGGGTACGGCGAAGACCCCACTGCGGCCTCCATCCCGTTGCCGAGGATATTGCTCGCCGCATGCTCGCTGGTCGGCGTGCAAATGGTATTCCTCGCATTCGGTGTACTCATCGCGGTGCTGTCACGGCGTGCCATCGGGGTCTCCGGCACGTCCACGATGGTCGGCATATTGGGGTTCGTTCTGGTCTCGCTGCCTGAAATGACCGGGGAGGACGGTTGGCGGCTTGTCTCCCCGTTCACCTGGTTCAATGTGGACGAGGCCTTGAACCATGGTCGTTATGAGGTCGGGTATTCGATGCTGGCGATGATCGTTGCCGCAGTCTGCTTGGCGGGCGCTGCGGCGGTGTACACACACGCCGACGTGCGCAATAGGTGAGGGGCTGGCGATGAACATCCTGGTTCGTGAATTGAGATCGAATGCCAAGCCGCTGGTGATCTGGAGCCTGGTCGTCATCTTGTTCAACGTGGCGGGCGTGATGAAGTTCGAAGGCATCGCCGGCGGCGATCCGCAATCCGTCCGCCAGCTGACCGAGGCATTCCCTAAGGTGGCTCTTGCGGTCATGGGCATCTCCGATTTGGATATGACGACATTTGCCGGATATTACGCGGTGCTGATGTTCTACGTGGGCATCATGGCTGCGGTGTATGCGGTCGCGCTTGCGGTCCATGCGGTGTCTCGCGAGATGATGGACGGCACCTATGAGTTCCTGTTCGTCCGCCCGGTGTCTCGGACGGCCATCCTCACTTGGAAGCTGGTTGCGGCACTGATTGATGCCGTGATCTTCACGGTTGTCGATCTTGTCTCGGCCCTGTTGTGCCTGCCCATGCTGGATGGCTTGTCCGATGCGTCCGGCAGCGCGATGGTGGTCATCCGGTTCGCTATATGGATGCTGGCGATGATGCTGGTGTTCGGCGCGCTCGCAGCCTGTGCGTGTGCCGCATGTTTGGGCGCTGAGCATGGCCTGGAACGCGGCCCTCTGATTGGAAACTCCGCCGTGGTGGTGGCCTATTGCGCGGGTGTGGCCTATGACATGTTCTCCGACCATGACGCGTCGGTGGTCGTTCGCGTACTGTCGCCCTTCCGGTATGCCACCCCGCAGGACGTGATCGACGGGCGGATCCCGGTGCCGTTCGCCATACTGGGCGTGGTGATTGTTGTGGTCTGTTTTGCGGTGTCTTATATCGCATTCCTTCGCCGTGACCTTACGTCCCGGTGACGTGCCTTCGGCTCCCCAGCCAGCTTTTCTGACACGCAGTTATGTATCCCTCCCTCCCTGCTGAGAGAGTCGGACTGGGTGGGTGGTGTCCCTTCGGCTCCCCTCTCTGAGGGGAGCTGTCAGCGGAGCTGACTGAGGGGAGCGGTTCGTCGCTATATCCCCCTGTTCTACCAAATCACTAACCGCTGCACTACTGTTTAACTGTTATGCAACACACCTTGACAGTTTTGCCAAACAGTTATACTGTTATACATAACAGCTGAACAACCGACGGGTGGGGAGGCTGGAACCCAATCAATAACCATCGAAAGGGGCATAGATGAAACTGATCATCTCATCCGTGTCCGGTGAACCGATCTACGAGCAAATCAAAACCCAGATCCGCACCGCCGTGCTGGATGGCGACCTCAAGGCCGGCGAGGCGTTGCCCTCGCTGCGCAAACTCGCCAAGGAACTGCGCACCTCCGTACTCACCGTCACCAGGGCGTACAACGAACTGGCCGACGAGGGCGTGGTGCAGAACATCCAAGGCAAGGGCACGTTCGTGATGGACAAGGGCAACGAGCTCATGAAACAGCAGCTCGAGGCCCAGATTCGCACGAATCTCGCGGAGGCCAGCCGCGCCGCCAAGGCCGCAGACATGCCGCTGGAGCGGTTGGGGGAGATGCTCGTCGAAGAGTACCGAGCGAACTGATGCATACGCCTGATCGGCATATGCAATGCAACAGGCGAAAGGAGTATGGCGATGACCGCCTTCACACCGCAATCCACGCCGACGGCACTGTCCGTCACTGGCGTGACCAAGCATTACGATTCCGGCTTCACATTGGAGGACGTGACCTTCGACCTGCCGGCCGGATACATCATGGGTCTCATCGGTCCAAACGGCGCCGGCAAATCCACGCTCATCAAGCTCATCCTCAACATGATTCACCGCGACGCCGGCGACATCCATGTGCTAGGTCTTGACAACCTTGAGCACGAGGAAGCCGTCAAGGAACAGCTGGGCGTGGTGTTCGACTCCAGTTATCTCTACGAGCAGTGGAAGGTGAAAGACGTAGAGAGGATCGTCGCACTGCTGTACCCCACGTGGAACCATGATCTGTACCAGCGCCGGCTTGTCGACTTCGGGCTTGCCGGCAAGGAAAAACGGCAGCAAGCGTATCAAGTCGCTCTCCCGCGGCATGCAGATGAAGCTCATGCTCGCGATAGCCCTGAGCCATGACGCCAAGCTGCTCATCCTGGATGAGCCGACCAGCGGATTGGACGTGCTGGCCCGCGACGAGCTCATGGACCTGCTCCACGCCTACATCGAAGACGGCGAGCATTCGGTGCTCTTCTCCACTCATATCACCGCCGATCTCGAGCGCGCCGCCGACTTCATCACCTACATCACCGGTGGCCGGCTGTACTTCACCGGCCCAAAGGATGAGTTCGAGGAATCGTTCAAGCTGGTCAAAGGCGGTCCGGACGAGCTCAAGCAGTTGCCGGCGGGCATGGTGCTCGGCTCGCATGTCTATGAGACCGGCTTCGACGCACTGGTCCGTGGCGAGGACCTTGCGGCAGTCATGCGGGCCGTGCCGGGGCTCGTCGTGGAACGTGCATCCATCGACGACATCATCCGCCTGACCAATACCCGTCATGACAACAAGGGGGTGCTGTGATGAGCAGCGTGGCTCGCGGCGCTCGTGCCGACATGCAATCCAGGGGACGTGCGCTGATATCGGCGATGCGTCTTGATCTCGACTACCTGTTCGCCGATGGTGTCTTTCAATATCCACTCATCATCCTGATGCCGTTCGTGTTCCTTCTGGCATTCCGGAACGACTTCGGGTATGTGCTCGGTGTCTCGATGGAAACGTATTCGTTTGGCGCGCTGATCGTCACGATGGCGGTCGTCGATGTGCAGAGCGGCTATCGTCTGCGGGCGCTGATGCCGGTTGCTCGACATATCCAGGTGCTGTCGCGATATGTCTTGGGCGTGATGATGGCGGTGATCGCGGCCGTGATGGTCGCATTGCTCAATCTCGTGCAGTCGTTGGCGGTGCCTGACTGGTCGTTGGCGGCCAACATGCCGATGGTGGTGGGCACGCTGCTCAGCGTGCTGGCCATCGTGGCGATATGGACACCGCTCGGCTATCGTTCGAACAGCGTCAACGGATTGCAGGTGGGGCTTCTCGCGGTGTATGTCATATTCCTTGCGGTGCTCCTGATGTGGAGCGAGCTGCCGCACGGATTCACTGCCAGTGTGCTTGGCGTGTTCGCTGTTCTGGGCTCCCATGCGGTTCTGGCTGCTGTGGCGGGTTTGGCGATTGCGGTGGCGCTCTATGCGGTGTCCTATGCAATCAGTGCACGTATCTATCAACGGAAGGAATGGTGAGCATCATGGGCAAGGATGTTCCGGTCTCCCGACGGACTGTTTGGCGGTCGGCCTTGGCTCAGCTGCGATTCGATGTCGCCCGTGGCTCGTCCGATTTGGGCTATGAGCTGGTCATGGGGGCGGTGCTCCTGTTCTCCGTAGTGGTCGGCGTGCTGGTGCGATTTGTCGGCATGGATGCCAGAATGGCTGGTGGGTTGATGGGCGGTATCACCGGGTTGGCCGTGGTGGCTGGATGGATGATGGCATTGGTTCCGTCCATGATGGAGGATCAGGACGGTCATCGCGCGATGGCGGGGCTTGTCCCGATTGCCCGCACGCCGCAGGTGATCGGCAGGTTCCTGTATCTGCTGGCCTCGGCGGTGGCGTGGAGCGTGGAGGTGGGTGTGTGCCGCATCGTCTTCAACGTGCTTGCCGATGGCGTCGTGGATGGCGTTGGCGTCGCCGCCGTAGCTGCGACAGTGTTCGCGATGTCGATGATTGTCGGGTCCGTCATGCTGGCCTGCACTTATCGGTTCGGCATCCGCCAGCTGATGATCGTGTTCGCCGTCATGATGGGCGCGCTGTATCTGCTGGCTGCGCTGGTCTCCTTCCTGCCGATTCCGTGGGAGCCGATCATCCTGACGGTCTTCGAGTTCCTGTCGGTGCCCTGGCGCGGCGTATTGGTCGGCGCGGTGTTCTGCTTCGCTGTATACGGCGTGTCCATGGGCATCGCCATCCGCATCTTCAACGCCAAAGAGCTGTGACACCGTCGGTATATGCGTTGCCGGCCTATGGCACAGGGTGGAAAACGGGTCGAAACATAGCTAAACGACGATGTCGGGTTATGTTTCGCCCCGTTCTGCATATATGAAACGGGTCGAAACATAACCCATTGTCGTGAAATACTTATGTTTCGCCCCATTATCGGACCGATACAACGTCGATCGGATCTGTAGATCAGACTGTCGGCACGACGAAACAGGGGGTGATGGCAGGCAGCCATCACCCCCTGTTATGGTTCCCCAGAGTATTTCTATTCCCCAGAGGATGCCTGACGGAACGTTACAGCGATTCGGCGGCGTTGGCCACGAAACGTTCCATGCCGTCGATCGGCACCACGTTGGTGAACCGCACTTCAGCGGTCTCAAGCCCGCGCAGTGCGGCGGGCGCGGTGGTGCCGGTCTCACGCGAGAGCACGTCCATGCACTCGAAGTCGGTGCCGGTGGCGTCGAAGCCCAGCGCCTCGTTCACCACGCGCGGGAACTTGTAAGGGCTCGCGGTAGAGAGCAACACGCGCGGGGTCAGCGGGTCGCGCGGCATCTGCTCAAGCAGGTAGTAGCCGCAGGCGGTGTGCGGGTCGATGACGTAGTGGTTCTCATCCCAGCAGTGTTTGATGGACTCGCGCACCTGATCCTCGTCGGCCCAGCCGGTACCGAAGATCTGGCGGATCTTGGCCAGCAGCTCCTCCGGAACCTCATACGTGCCCCACTTGTTGAGATCGTTCATGAGCATGGCGATCAGTCGTGTATCACCCTCGGAGAAGTAGTACAGCATGCGCTCGAGGTTCGAGGAGATGAGGATGTCCATCGATGGCGAAATGGTCTGGAAGAACGGGCGCTGACGGTTGTAGGTGCCGGTGGTGAGGAAGTCGAATAGCACGTTGTTCTTGTCGGAGGCCACCACGAGGTGCTTGACCGGCAGACCCAGCAGCTTGGCGTAGTAGCCGGCAAGGATGTCGCCGAAGTTGCCGGTCGGCACCACGAACTCCACTTCGTCGCCCACATTGATGACCTGCTGCTCCAGCAGCTGCGCGTACGCGGAGAAGTAGTAGACGACCTGCGGCACCAGACGGCCCACGTTTATTGAGTTCGCGGAGGAGAGCACCACATGTGAGTCGGCGGCGAGCTTCTTGGCGAGCACTTTATCGCCGAAAATTCGCTTGACCGCGGACTGGGCGTCGTCGAAATTGCCCTCGACGGCGGCGACGTTCACATTCGAACCGGTCTGAGTGGTCATCTGCAGTTCCTGGACCTGGCTCACCTTGCCTTCCGGGTAGAAGACGGTGATGGCGGTGCCCGGGGCGTCCGCGAAACCGGCCAGCGCAGCCTTGCCGGTGTCGCCCGAGGTGGCGGTCAGGATCATGATCTTCTCGTCCGCATCGCCATCGGCCGGAGTGGTGTGAGCCATGAAACGCGGCAGAATCTGCAGCGCCACGTCCTTGAAGGCGGAGGTCGGACCGTTGAACAGTTCGAGGATATAGTCGTCGCCCAACGGCTTGAGCGGCGTGATGCGTTCGTCGGACCACTGCGGGCCATAGGCATCAGCGATGCACTGGTTCAGTTCTTCGGCGGTGAAGTCCGGCAGCAGCGCGCTCAGCACATCCGCGGCGATCTGCTGGTAGGTCTTGCCGGCCAGTTCGCCGATTTCCACCTTGGTCTTGCCCAGGTCGTCCGAGACGAACAGTCCGCCGTCATCGGCGATGCCCTTGCGAATCGCCTGCTTGGCGGTCAGCGAGTCGGTGGTGGAACGGGTGGAATGGAAGGTGGTAGCCACGGTTGAAATCCTTAGTCTGTGAATGACGAACGGCCTTATCGAGGGGTGAATCGAGTCCCCACCATTCTAGCGTCCGGCATGGGCGTAGGCGGTGCGACGTCTCGCATGACAGATTGTTCGACATGTCGTTCGACAGATCGGCATCGAAGACACGTTTCGCGAATCGGGGAGATGCGTGGTCAAGCCCATGCGGTCAAGTCCATATCTCGAGACGGCATGTCCCGTGGTTTTCTGCCAATCATCGGGAAAATTCGTTCGATTCGGCGTATGAAGGAAACAGCACGGCCACAAACACGTCGTACACTCGACGCCCAAACGGCATGCCAGTCGTTGCCCGCACCGACAAAGGAGCACAGATGACCGCTTCATCACTCGCCCAGACCCCAACCGATGTCTTCAACTCGCCCATAAGCGAGACCGATCCCGAGATCGCCGCACTGCTCGACGACGAACTGCATCGCCAGCAGGGCGGTCTGGAAATGATCGCATCAGAGAACTTCGTGCCGCGAGCCGTACTGCAATGCCAAGGTTCCGTGCTCACCAACAAGTACGCCGAGGGCTACCCCGGACGCCGCTACTACGGCGGCTGCGAATACGTGGACCAGATCGAGACCATCGCCCGGGAACGCGCGAAGGCCCTGTTCGGCGCCGAATACGCCAACGTGCAGCCGCACTCCGGCGCACAGGCCAACGCCGCCGTCTATCAGGCGCTCGTCAAGCCCGGCGACACCGTGCTCGGTCTTGCGCTTGACCATGGCGGCCATCTGACCCACGGCATGAAGATCAACTTCTCCGGTCGCTTCTACCACGCCGAAGCCTACGGTGTGAATCCCGAGACCTTCCGCATCGACCCGGAAATCATCCGCCATCGCGCGCTCGAAACCCACCCTGCCATGATCATCGGAGGCTGGTCCGCCTACCCGCGCATCGAGGACTTCAAGGCCATGAAGGAGATCGCCGACGAGGTCGGCGCCAAGTTCTGGGTCGACATGGCCCACTTCGCCGGTCTTGTCGCTGCGGGCCTGCATCCGAGCCCTGTGCCGTATGCGGACGTGGTCTCGTCGACGGCCCACAAGACGCTCGGCGGCCCGCGTTCCGGCTTCATCCTGGCCAAGCAGGAGTACGCCAAGAAACTCAACTCCTCGGTGTTCCCCGGCCAGCAGGGTGGCCCACTCATGCACGTGGTGGCAGGCAAGGCCGTGAGCTTCAAGGTCGCCGGCACCCCCGAGTTCAAGGACCGCATGCAGCGTACGCTTGACGGCGCGAAGATCCTCGCCGACCGTCTTCTCGCTGACGACGTCAAGGCGAACGGCATCACCGTGCTCACCGGCGGCACCGACGTGCATCTGGTCATGGTCGACCTGCGCAACTCCGAGATGGACGGCAAGCAGGGGGAGGACCTGCTCGCCGCCTGCGGCATCACCATCAACCGCAACACCGTGCCGTTCGACCCTCGTCCGGCCTCGGTCGCCTCGGGCCTTCGCATCGGCACCTCCGCGCTCGCCACGCGCGGCTTCGGACCGAAGGAATACGAGGAGGTGGCCGACATCATCGGCACCGCGCTCGCCGCCGGCCCATCCGCCGACGTGACCGCGCTCAAGGCCCGCGTGGACAAGCTTGTCGAGGACTTCCCGCTCTATCCGGACCTCGACCAGATTCACTGACCGATTCGCCGATCGGCCCCGCGCATCGACTCATGCGGCCGGTTTGATGCCGGATTGGAGCGGCGGCCCCTCGATAATGAGGGGCCGCCGCGTATTCGGTTGGATTGCCGGTATAAGTCAGGCTGATCGTTGTGCAGAGCCTTTCCAGAGCTGACCTCCACGGATTGTATGCCAGCGGCGAGCATTAGGACCCATGTATGGACGCCGCTGCGGTCGCGCTATTATTTGTGCCGCAAAATCGAGTCGTGGCAAGAATTGCGCCATGTTCTGAGCTACCCTTGACTGTTATGAGCGATGCTTTGAATCCGGAGATATTCCGCGCTGTCTGCGATCAGGCCGACCATGCCTCCCGCGCGCAGGAGGCGCTGGCCCGTGCGAACACCGAGTCCAAGAACGAACTGCTGCTCGCCATCGCCGATGCGCTTGACGAGCATGCCGGTGACATCGAAGCGGCGAACGGCCTCGATATGCTCGAAGCCAAGGAAAGCGGCATGGATGCAGGCAAGCTCGACCGCCTGCTGTTCAATGTGCCGCGGGTGGCCGCAGCCGCGCAAGGAGTACGGCATGTGGCCACGCTGCCTGATCCGGTGGGGCAGATCGTGCGGGGCTACAACCTGCCGAATGGATTGCGCCTGACGCAGACCCGCGTGCCGATGGGAGTCATCGGCATGATCTACGAAGCCCGGCCGAACGTCACCGTCGACGTGGCCAGCCTATGTCTGAAATCCGGCAACGCCGCGCTGCTCAGAGGCGGCCATGCGGCGGAACGCACCAATGCCGCCACGCTCAGTGTTATCGCCCCCGTACTGGAAGCGCATGGTTTCGATGCCGCCTTGGTTCAATCGGTCGACCAATACGGCCGGCCCGGCGCCACCGCCATGATGGAGGCGCGTGGCCATATCGATGTGTTGGTGCCGCGTGGCGGAGCGGGTCTGATTCAAGCGGTGGTACGGAACTCGAAAGTCCCCGTCATTGAGACCGGTGCCGGAAACGTGCACATCTACATCGACAGGTCCGGTGACCTCGCCAAGGCGATTCCCATCATTCTCAACGCCAAAACGCAGCGTGTCGGCGTATGCAATGCAGCCGAAAAACTGCTGGTGCACAAGGATGTGGCCGCCGAGTTCCTGCCCGCCATCGCCACGGCCCTTGCGCAGGCGAACGTGGTGCTGCAGGCGGATGCCGTCTCCTATGACATCATCGAAGGCGCCGCGATTGAAGGCGTCGCGCTCAACCACGCCACCGACGAGGATTGGGACACCGAATACCTGGCGCTCAAAATGGGCGTCAAAGTCGTGGACTCCCTTGATGATGCCATCGCGCATATCAACCGCCACTCCACGGGACACACCGAATCGATCATTGCCGAAGACTACGAAGCCATCGAGACCTTCACCAAGCGTATAGACTCGGCAGTGGTCATGGTCAACGCCTCCACCCGCTTTACCGACGGCGGCGTGTTCGGCTTCGGCGCCGAACTCGGCATCTCCACCCAGAAGATGCATGCCCGAGGGCCGATGGGATTGCAGGAGATGACCACCACCAAGTGGATCGGCTACGGAACAGGACAGGTGCGTGCATGAGCGAGAACGCCGAGAATACCATGAACGATGCCATTTCCGGCTCGAATGACGGTTCGAAGGCCGATGATTGGCAGATCGGGCTGAAGATCGCCGCAGAACGTCTGAGCATTGTACGCTACGTATTTCTGGTGCAGATCGAAGATGGCATAGCCTCCGCCGCTCAACGCGCCTCACTGGAATATGCCGATGCGGTGCTGATCGGGTGGCCCGAAATCGATTCGCCTGAAGTGGTCGAGCTCACCGAAGCCCAGGCGAAGGTGGTTCGCGAGCACATGGAGCTCATGGAGAGCTACATCGCCAAGTTCAGCCAGATGGAGCATGACGGCGACATCGATGGCATGACCGATACGCTGATCCGCATTACCGAACGCGTGGCGGAAGTGCGCAGACTGTATCAGCCGGAGTTTCCTCTCCCCACTTTCGCGGAGATTCGCCGCGTGGTGCAGGAGGAATGGGATGAGGACATGGGTAAGATCGATCCGCAGGAAAGCGATCCCACTGCAGACGAAATCGAACGGGAGACGGAAAGCGCCGATGATGCCTCAGGCGAAGGCGGTCAGGCATGAGCGGCAATGAACCCACCGATCTCATCGCGATTTCGCATGAGGAACAAACTCGGCGCATGTCGGATCTGTCCGACCGGTTCACCGGGACCCGTGGCCATGATCGGCTCTCCGCGCGTGGCAACTGGCACACCCGCCCTCGTATCGGCATCATGGGCGGAACGTTCGACCCGATTCACAACGGCCACTTGGTGGCGGCATCCGAAGTCGCATGGGTGTACGATCTGGACGAAGTGATCTTCGTGCCCACCGGCCGGCCCGTGTTCAAGCTCGACAAACATGTCACCAACGCCGAAGACCGGTATCTCATGACGGTCATCGCCACGGCATCGAACCCCAAATTCACCGTATCGCGGGTGGACATCGACCGGCCCGGCGTGACCTACACCATCGACACGCTGAAAGACATCCGCAGCCAACATCCCGATGCCGAACTGTTCTTCATCACCGGCGCCGACGCAGTGGCGGAGATCATGCAATGGAAGGATGCCGAACAGATGTGGGACCTCGCCCACTTCGTCGCCGTGACCCGTCCCGGGTACTCAAGCCCTGAAGGGGTGAGGCTGCCGGAAGGCAAAGTGGATACGTTGGAGATTCCCGCCTTGGCCATATCCTCGACCGACGTGCGTCGCCGCGCCGAGCATAACGAGCCGGTCTGGTACCTCGTGCCGGACGGCGTGGTCCAATACATCGGCAAACATGGCCTCTACTCGCGCGGTTAGTTTTCCGCTGCTCTTCCTCAAATGACAATGAAACCGCTACCGCCTTGTGCGGTCCATCCTGGGAGTCCTTCTCTGAAGGGAGCTCCCGAGCGGTACGCGGCTGAGGGGAGCAAGCCCCAATCAGGTACCTAATGGTCCGTCTCGTAATGTAAGAGGCAGACCACCAGGATGTCCTGACGGCTCCCTGTGTGCTGGCGGCATAACTCCCGTTCGTGGCCTGTCTGTACGCTGGGAGCCATGTCTTTCAACGATCCTTTTTCCATATTTTTCGGCAATGGCGACGCAGATGGTCGCGCCCACAAACAGTCGGACGACGATCCGATCATCCTTGACGTTCAGGCCGATGGGGACGGCCCCGCTTCAGGCAATGGCGCGCCACATGCTTCCAATGGGGGAGGTCGTCCGCCGCGCGGGCCGGCCGGTCCGCGACTGACGTCCCGCCCGGCCTCCGGCTCTGCTGGCGGTTCGCGCGGCACCAGGATCATGATCGGCGTGGTGCTCGCGCTGGTCGTTGTCGTCGGCTTGTTCTTCGGCCTGTCCCAGTTCATCACCGATCTGATGTGGTACGGACAGCTTGGATTCCAGTCCGTGGTCTGGGTGCAGTTGGGAGTCAAGGTCGGATTGTGGGTGGCATATGCGTTGCTCATGGCATTGACGGGATTCGTGGCCGCCTGGTTGGCCATCCGGGCGCGGCCCGACTCCTCCGACGGATCCACGATCCGCATCAACGGTGACGTGGTGGAAGTCGGCAAGTCGTTCAGCTCGAAGACCGCACGCCGTGTGGCGGTGGTGGTATCGCTGATCGTCGGCGCGATTTTCGGCGCACAGTTCAATGCCAACTGGAGCGAGATCCTGCTCATGTTCCATGCGCAGAGCTTCGGCACTGTGGATCCCCAGTTCGGTCTTGACAACGGGTTCTATGTGTTCGTGCTGCCTGGCCTCAAACTTGTGCTCGCCGCGATTTCCATGTTGCTGGGTGTGGGGATCGTGTTCTCGCTGATTACCCATGTGCTCATGGGCGGCATTCGAATCACGATGCCGGTCAATGGCCGTGGACTGTTCGCTATCACCAAGCGCACCCGCCGCCAGCTGGGTATCTGGCTGATACTCAACATGCTCGCATGGTCGGCGCGTCAGGTGCTGGGCGTCTTCGATCAGCTCACCGTGCAGGGCTCCCGCATCACCGGCGCTTCATACACGGCGGTCCACGCCAACATCCCGGTCACGTTCATCATGGCCGCGCTCACTGCCATCCTCGGCGTGGTGCTCGGCGTATGGCTCATGCGCTCCCATGCGCTTGAGGGGCCGGCCTCCCTGGGCGTGCGCGCCTCGGCGGCGCTGAAGGCATGGCGTATCCCCGTCATCTCCATCTCCGCCACGGTGGTCGTCGCGCTGGTGCTCACCGTGGCATGGCCGGTGCTGCTGCAGCGGTTCCGCGTCAATCCGAACGCCCAGGAGATGGAATCCACGTACATTCAGCGCAACATCGACGCCACACGTGCGGCCTATGGCCTCAACAAGCTCAAGACCGAGCAATATGAGGTCACCAGCAAGGGCGAGCAGGGCGCGCTGGCCAAAGAGGCGGACACCACCGCGCAGATTCGTCTGCTCGACCCGCAGGTCGTCAGCCCCACGTTCAAGCAGCTGCAGCAATCCAAGCAGTACTACACATTCGCGGATACGCTCGCAGTAGACAAGTATGAGATCGATGGCGTCTCCCAGGATACGGTGATCGCCGCACGTGAGCTCGACCTCGATGGCAATGACAACCGCAACTGGGTCAACGACCACACCGTGTACACCCACGGATATGGCGTCGTTGCCGCCTACGGCAACAAGGTCACGGCCGATGGCCAACCGGAATTCTTCGAATACGGCATCCCGACACAGGGCAAGCTCACCGAATCCCAGAAATACGAGCCGCGCATCTACTTCTCGCCGAACGCCACCGAATACTCCATCGTCGGCGCCCCCGAGGGCACCAAGTCGTGGGAGTTCGACTATCCGACCGGTTCGGAAGGCGCCCTGACCACCTTCAAGGGCGACGGCGGCCCCTCGGTGGGCAACCTGTTCTCCCGTATCCTCTATGCGATTCGCTTCGGTTCCGACCAGATTCTGTTCTCCGACCGAGTGACGTCGGCCTCGCAGATCCTCTATGACCGCTCCCCGAAGGAACGTGTGGCCAAGGTCGCGCCGTATCTGACACTCGACGGCCGCGTCTACCCGGCCGTGGTCGATGGTCGCGTCAAGTGGATCGTGGACGGATACACCACATCCGACGCCTACCCGTATTCGCAGATGACCAACCTCGGCACCTCCACGCAGGATTCCACCACGGTCTCCTCCTCGACGGTCTCCTCGCTGGGAGCCAAGCAGGCCAACTACATCCGCAATTCGGTCAAGGCCACTGTGGATGCCTACGACGGTTCCGTGGATCTCTATGTCTGGGACACCTCCGACCCGGTCATCAAGGCATGGGAACAGATCTTCCCCGGCCAGTACCATCAGCTCAGCGAGATCTCCGGCGACCTGATGAGCCACATGCGCTATCCGGAAGGCCTGTTCAAGGTGCAGCGCGAACTGCTGTCCAAGTACCATGTGACCTCCGCCAACCAGTACTACTCAGGTGAGGATTTCTGGCAGACCCCGGTCGATCCGACCGAATCCCAGGCCCAGCAGGATCAGGACATTCTCCAGCCGCCGTACTATCTGACATTGCAGACCGGAGGCACTGAGGAACCCATCTTCTCCCTGACCTCCACCTATATCCCGGCAGGCCAATCCACGCGTGAGATTCTCACCGGATTCCTTTCGGTCGATTCCGACGCCGGCAACCAGAAAGGTGAGATCGGTTCCAACTACGGCACCATCAGGCTGCAGGAATTGCCCAAGGACTCCAATGTCCCAGGCCCCGGTCAGGCGCAGAACAACTTCAACGCGAACGCCGATGTCTCCAAGGAGCTCAACCTGTTGCAATCCGGAGACACCAATGTGGTGCGCGGCAACCTGCTCACGCTGCCGCTCGGTGGCGGCTTGGTCTATGTGCAGCCCGTATACGTCAAGTCCAGTGGTGCCACGTCCTTCCCGCTGTTGAAGAAGACCCTGGTGGCCTTCGGAGATCAGGTCGGTTTCGCGGACACGCTTGATGAGGCGCTCGACCAGGTGTTCGGTGGTGATTCCGGCGCCAACGCCGGAGACGCCGCCAACGCCGATGGTTCGGATGCCTCCGACTCCGCAAAGACCGACAACAAGGGGACTACCGATAACTCGGCAGGCTCCGACCAGTCCGATCAGCCCGGTCAGTCCGATTCCGGCACTCAGTCCGGCACTGCGCGCAGTCCTGAACTCCAGCAGGCGCTGAACGATGCCGCACAGGCCATGAAGGACAGTCAGACCGCCATGAAGAACGGCGACTGGACTGCCTACGGCGAGGCGCAAAAGCGACTCGAGGACGCCCTCAACAAGGCCATCGAGCTCGACAAGTAGCTCCAGAGACCCAAGCCCGACTTCATGGAATTCTGGGCATAATCGGGCCGGTTATTCTGGGCATGCACGGTCCTTATACGACATTCTGGGCATATGCGTGTCAGATACAGGCGATTTTTGAGCCATATCCGACACGCATATGCCCAGAACCGTTATTTGGCGTCGGTACATGGCCGGTATATGCCCAGAACCGACCTCTTCGCGCGCGGCGATGCTAGGCTGTGCGCATGTCCTATACGTATATGTTCCGACCGGCCGTCGAATCGGACCTTCAGGCCATCACCGACATCTACAACGCCTCTGTCATCGCCGGCGGATCCACCGCCGACCTCACCCCGCGCAGCCTCGACCAGCGCCGGACATGGGTCGAATCGCATCAGCCTCCTTACGGCGTCTTCGTGGTGGAGGCATCGGTGGCCGAAGACCGCGGCGGGATGGATGACGATGCCAACCTCGAGGACAGCACCGATTCCGAAGATGGCACTGGCACCGGGACGGCAGTCGTCGGCTTCGGCGCGCTGTCGGTCTTCTACGACCGTGCCGGCTATGACGGCGTCACTGATCTGGCGTATTACATCGACACCGACTGGCAGGGCAGGGGAGCGGGCACCTTCCTGCTTGAACAGCTGCTCGACGAGGCCCGGGCCCGTCATATGCGCAAGGCCTGTGGCATCATCTTCGCGGACAACGCCGGCTCCATAGCGCTGATGAACCGCTTCGGCTTCACCCGGTTCGGGCTGATGCCGGCGGCCGCTACCGACTCCACCGGCACCATGCGGGACATGTCCTACTGGTACCTCGACCTGTAGGCCGTTACGGGTCGCCGTGGTCCGTGCCTGTGTGCGGCGAAGTGCCGTGGTGAAGTCGAGGTGGGCCGAGTACAATTCTGAAGGTTGATTTGCCGCCCAGTCGCATGCCGATTGCGTGACGCCGGGTACGGCAACGGAAGTGCGTGAGAAGCAGCGAGGAGCGACATGGCATCGGATTTTTGGTTGATTGCAGGACTGGGCAATCCCGGCAAGAAGTATGAAGGCACCCGTCACAACATGGGCTTCATGGTGGCGGATGTGCTCGCCGAACGGTGGTCGGTGAACTTCGCCGACCACAAGGGTCTGGCCATGCTGGGCAAAAGCACGATGAACCTCGAGGGGCGCACCGTCAAGTTCTTCCTGGCCAAGCCCTTGACGTTCATGAACGAGTCGGGCAATGCCGTGGCCTCCATCGCCGCCTACTACCAGATCGAACCGGATCATATCGTGGTGGTCCACGACGATATGGATCTTGAATTCGGCCGCATCAAGGTCAAGGCGGGCGGTTCCGCAGGCGGACATAACGGCATCAAATCCATAGACCGTTCGCTCGGCACGCCGAAATACGCCCGCGTACGCATGGGCGTCGGCCACGCAAAGCGAGGCCCCAACGCGCACGACAACACCGTGAACTGGGTGCTCGGAGGATTCGGTCCCGATCAGCGCAAGCAGCTGCCTGAATTCCTTGCGGATGGCGCCGACGCCGCCGAAGACATCATCTTCAAGGGACTTGCCAAGACGCAGGAGCAGTTCAATGGCCGCTGACGCCGCGAAATCGCCCATGCCCTCCGCATCCTCCGCAGCCGCTGCGTCCAACGGGCAGCCAGTTGACGGATCCCTTGTCGGATTGCTGGACGAGCTGAATCGGGACCCGAATTTCCTCGCCCTCGCCGCAGGCGAGATCGACCCCGATGCGGCTGCCGCGGACCCGTCCGTATTGGCCGGAATGCCGGAAGGACTGCGGCCGGCGTTGGTCGCGGCCATCGCACAGGGTGTACGCGGTAACCCGGGCAAGCCGGTGGTTATGGTCGTGGCCTCCGGGCGAGAGGCCGAGGAGACCGTGGGGGCTTTGCGCTCCTGGTATGACGGTGACCCGAATGATATTGCACAGCTGGAAGCCTGGGAGACGCTGCCACATGAACGTTTGAGCCCGCGCGCCGACACCGTGGCCAGCCGCATGGCCGTATTCCGCAGGCTCAAGCATCCTGATGCCGACAACCCGATGTTCGGCCCGATTCGCATTCTGGTGATGCCGATCCGCTCGCTGATACAGCCGGTGGTCACCGGTTTGGGCGATGTGGAGCCACTTGTGTTCACCGTGGGGGAGGAGCTCGCCCTCGATGAGGCGGCCAGGCGATTGATCGAGAACGCCTACACGCGCGTCGAGTTGGTAATGGACCGTGGCGAATTCGCCGTGCGTGGCGGCATTCTCGACGTGTTCCCGCCTACTGCACCGCATCCGGTGCGTATCGAGTTCTTCGGTGACGAGATCGACTCCATCAAGGAGTTCCATGCCTCCGACCAGCGCACGTATGGCAATGGCATGCACACCATCTGGGCCACGGCATGTCGTGAGCTGCAGCTGACCGATGACGTGCGGGCGCGGGCCAAGGCGTTGATCGGTTCGATCCCCAACGCCGAGGACATGCTGGAGTCCATCGCCAACGCCATTCCCGTGGAAGGCATGGAATCCCTGATGCCGGCTTTGGTGGATCATCTGGAGCCGGTCGCCTTCATGCTGCCCAAGCATGCGGTGGTCGTGCTGAGCGACCCGGAGAAGCTGCGCCGATCCGCCGAAGACCTCGCCAAGACCGCCAACGAGTTCCTCGCCGCCAGCTGGCATGTGGCGGCCGCCGGGCACGGCGCCGGTGCGCCCATCAGCTTCGACGAGGCAAGCTTCCTTGACTATGCGGAGACCATCAGTTCGCTTGAGTATTCCGAACATGATGTGATTCGTCTGACCAGCTTCGGCGTGGACGCCACGCTTCCGGGCCATGTGCAGCTCGATGCGCAGAACCCGGCCGAGTTCCGCGGCGACGAATCCAAAGCGGCACGTGGCATCGAAGGACTGATCGACGCCGGCTTCCAGGTGACGATCACGGCTGCGGCCGCCGGCACCTTGGCCAGACTCAAACGCGCGGTCAACACCACGGGCGTCGCCTCATTCGACACCATCCGGTCGCAAGCCATCGACGGTTTCGTCGACAGTGCCGCCAAGGTCGCGCTGCTGACCGAACGTGATCTGACCGGTCGCACGTCGGCCGTGGCCGTGGCCAAGACGCCGAAACGCCGGCGCAAGGCCATCGACCTCGTGGAGCTCAAAAAAGGCGATTATGTGGTGCACGAGCAACACGGCATCGGACGGTTCGTCGAAATGCGTCAACGCACGATCGGCACCGGGGCGAACAAGACCACGCGCGAATACCTGGTCATCGAGTACGCGCCATCCAAACGAGGCGCCCCGGCCGACAAACTGTTCATCCCCACTGACCAGCTCGATCAGGTCAGCAAATACATCGGCGCGGAAATACCGAAGCTCAACAAGCTCGGTGGCTCCGACTGGGCGGCGACCAAGGCCAAGGCCAGGAAGCACGTCCATGAGATCGCCGACGATCTGATCAAGCTGTATTCGGCACGTCAGCGCGCCAAGGGATTCGCCTTCAGCCCTGACACCCCATGGCAGAAGGAACTGGAGGACGCGTTTCCGTATCAGGAGACCGCCGACCAGCTCACCACCATCGACGAGGTCAAGGCCGACATGGAGAAGCCGGTCCCCATGGACCGTCTGATATGCGGCGACGTGGGCTTCGGCAAAACCGAAATCGCCGTACGCGCCGCCTTCAAGGCCGTACAGGACGGCAAGCAGGTGGCGGTGCTCGTACCCACCACATTGCTCGTGCAGCAGCATTACGAGACCTTCACCGAACGCTTCGAAGGTTTTCCGGTCGATGTCGCCGCCATGAGCCGGTTCCAGACCACGAAGGAGACCAATGCCACCATCGAGGGGCTGGCGGCAGGCTCGGTGGATGTGGTCATCGGCACCCATAAGCTGTTGAACCCGAAAATCAGGTTCAAGGACCTGGGACTTGTCATCATCGACGAGGAGCAGCGCTTCGGCGTGGAGCACAAGGAGACACTGAAGGCCCTCCGCACCAATGTGGATGTGCTCTCGCTGTCCGCGACGCCTATCCCACGCACGCTGGAGATGGCTGTCACCGGCATCCGTGAGATGTCCACGCTCGCCACCCCGCCCGAGGACCGTCTTCCCGTGCTCACCTATGTGGGCGCCTATGAGGACGCGCAGATCACCGCCGCCGTACGCCGCGAGCTGCTGCGCGGCGGCCAGGTGTTCTATGTCCATAACCGCGTTCAGGATATCTCCCACATCGCGGACAAGATCCATACGCTGGTGCCCGAGGCTCGTGTGGGCATCGCGCACGGCAAGATGGGGGAGAAGCAGCTCGATCAGATCATCCGCGACTTCTGGCATCGGGACATCGACGTATTGGTGTGCACCACCATCATCGAAACCGGCCTTGATATCTCCAATGCCAACACGCTGATCGTGGATCATGCCGACCGGTTCGGCCTCTCCCAACTCCATCAGCTGCGCGGTCGAGTCGGACGCGGCCGCGAACGCGCCTACGCATACTTCCTGTATGACCCGTCGAAGCCGATGACCGAACAGTCGCATGACAGGCTCGCCACCATTGCGCAGAACACGGCGCTTGGCTCCGGCTTCGACGTGGCCATGAAGGATCTGGAATTGCGAGGCACCGGCAACCTGCTGGGAGACGAGCAGTCCGGACATATCGAAGGTGTCGGCTTCGACCTCTACGTGCGCATGGTCTCCGAAGCCGTCGAGAAATACAAGGAACCCGAGGAGACCGTCGAGCCGATCGCGGTATCCGTCGACCTGCCCATCGAGGCCTCCATCCCGGTGGAGTACATCGATTCGGACAAGCTGCGGCTCGAAGCCTACCGCAAGCTTGCCTCCGCACGGAACGAAGCCGATCTCAAGGACCTGCAGGAGGAGCTTACCGACCGTTACGGCAAGCCGCCGGTGGAATTCGAGACGCTGTTCGACGTGGCCCGCCTCAAGTTCAAGGCCCGCAAGCTTGGCATCTCGGAGATTCTCGCGCAATCGAACCGTGTGCGCATCGGCCGCATCGACCCACCCGAATCCGTCCAGATGCGCATGGCCAGGATCTACAAGGGCACTCAGTACCGTCCCGTCACCCATCAGCTGCTGGTTCCGGCACCATTCAACGGGTCTCTTGGACAGCAACCCATGACCTCCGACCAGATTGTGCTATGGGCGAACCAGCTCCTTGACGATCTGGCTTGGAGGCCGGGGCATCAACACTGAGCCGCGCGGTGGACGACAATGCGCCGGATGGCGCGCATGTCCGGAATCGTCCGGGTCTTTCGCCAAGGCATGGAGCTACTCCTCGATCAAGGGATACGACGAGCTCCATGCCGAACCCTGCGGAGCGATGCACTCTGCTCTGTCCAACCCCAAGGATTAAGTGACGGCTATGAGCGATGAATCCCTGAATCCGACTAATATCGGCACTCTTGCAGGCCATACCATTCCACGTCTCGGCATGGGTACGATGGCGCTCGCCATCGAAGGCCGTCCGGAAAACCGGGAGCAAGCCATCGAGACGATCCATGCCGGGCTGGATGCAGGCGTGCGATATCTCGATACCGCCTGGTCTTACTACCTTCCCAGCAAGCCAGGCACCGGGGAACCGGAGGACATGGGGTACGGCGAATACCTGGTGCGAGACGCGCTCGCCACGTGGAAAGGACCACGGGAGGACGTGCTGGTGGCCACCAAAACCGGCTGGCTGCGCACGTTGGACAACGACGGCAAGTATGGCTGGCGGGCTGACGCGCGACCCGAAACGATGATCGCCAACGCCAAGGAATCAGCACGCAGGCTCGGCGTCGACACGCTCGATCTGCTGTATTCGCATTGCAACGATCCTCAAGTGCCATATGTCGAGCAGATGGAAGCCCTGAAGCAGCTGGTGGACGAGGGGGTGGCCAAAACCGTCGGCATCTCCCGCATCGGGGCCGAAGAGATCGAACTGGCCGGGACCATTCTGGGGGACAGCCTCGTGGCGGTGCAGAACCAGTTCTCTCCGGTGCATCGCGATCCCAGCCATACGATGGAGGTCTGCGAGCGTCTGGGACTCGCGTTCGTATGCTGGTCGCCGCTCGGCGGATTCCTCGATCCGTTCAACCGCCACCTTTTCGACAGATTCCGCGAAGTGGCGCAACGGCATCAATGCTCATATCAGCGCGTCACGCTTGCTTGGGAGCTGGCTCTATACGACGGCCTGTTCACCATTCCGTCCGCAAGGAATCCGCAGGAGATCGAGGATTCGTTCCAAGCCGTGGCGCTGAAGCTGAGCGCAGGTGAACTCGCCTATCTCGACGAGGAGACGTCGGCTTTGTGAGGGTGACGATACGGTGAGGGAGGGCACTAGTGGTCCGTCTCACAATTGTCTGAGGATACTGTCCACTCTGACGGGACGTTGCCGTGAAGCAAACAGCGGAACTGTTTATAGGCAACATGCGAGCCGACAGGCTGCGCGCGCAGTGCGTCCCTGATTTGCAGGACGGGCTGTCAGCGAAGCTGGCTGGGGGAGAGACAGAGGATGGAGTTTTAGCCCGGTGGCGTCTGCGAACAAGGGATGGTGGTCTTCATTCTTGGCGTCATCCGTGATTCACCGTCTGTTGTGCAAGGATTCCGTCAGTGTTTCGTTAGTGTGCCGTCAGGAATGTGAGCGCTCACACCATTTTTGGGCGTGTCGTTCACAACGTCCACAAATCGCACTAGTCTTAGGACTGTCATTAGATACACAACCGTTTTAAGGAGTAGTTGTGGCAGCAATTGAAAGCGTGTACGCGCGCCAGATTCTCGATTCTCGTGGCAACCCGACCGTCGAGGTCGTTCTCGACACCGAGGACGGCGCTGAGGGCCGCGGCCTGGTTCCGTCCGGTGCTTCCACCGGTGAGGCTGAGGCTTGGGAGCGTCGCGATGGCGACAAGTCCGTCTACGGCGGCAAGGGCGTTCTGAACGCCGTCAAGGCCGTCAACGAGGAGATTGCTCCGAAGGTCATCGGCATGGATGCCTCCGACCAGCGCGCTCTCGATGACCTGATGATCGAGCTCGACGGCACCCCGAACAAGGGCCGTCTGGGCGCCAACGCCATCCTGGGCGTCTCCCTGGCTGCCCTGTACGCCTCCGCCGAGTCCGCCGGCCTGCCGCTGTACCGTTACATCGGCGGCACCAACGGCCACATCCTGCCGGTCCCGAACATGAACATCATGAACGGTGGCGCTCACGCTGACTTCGCCACCGACATCCAGGAGTACATGATCTCCCCGTATGGCTTCGACACCTTCCACGAGGCTCTGCGCGCTGGCGTCGAGGTCTACCACACCCTGAAGAACGTCCTGAAGAAGGAAGGCCTGAACACCGGCCTCGGCGACGAGGGTGGCTTCGCCCCGAAGCTGAAGTCCAACAAGGACTCCCTGAACTACATCGTGGACGCCATCTCCGCCGCCGGCTACGAGCCCGGCAAGCAGATCGGCATCTGCCTCGACGTGGCCTCCTCCGAGTTCTACAACAAGGAGACCGGCCTGTACCACTTCGAGGGTGGCGAGCGCGACGCCGAGTACATGCTCAACTTCTACGAGCAGCTCATCGACGAGTACCCGATCGTCTCCATCGAGGATCCGTATCAGGAAGAGGGCTGGGAAGACTGGGCCAAGATCACCGCCAAGCTCGGCGACCGCCTGCAGTTCGTCGGCGACGACCTTCTGGTCACCAACCCGAAGCGCCTGCAGAAGGGCATCGACATGGGTGCCGCCAACTCCCTGCTGGTCAAGCTGAACCAGATCGGTTCCGTCACCGAGACCCTCGACGCCATCGAGCTGGCCACCGCCAACGGCTTCACCTCCATGGTCTCCCACCGTTCCGGCGAGACCCCGGACACCACCATCTCCGATCTGGCCGTCGCCAAGAACACCCGTCAGATCAAGACCGGTGCCCCGGCCCGTGGCGAGCGCGTTGCCAAGTACAACCGCCTGCTCGAGATCGAGGAGGAGCTCGGCTCCACCGCTCAGTACGCCGGCTACAGCGCCTTCAAGGCCTGCAAGAAGTACCTGGCCAAGTGAATCGAAACGCCTGTGAAGGCGTGACATTCCGCTGAAGCTCAATACCCGTCGCATTCGCCAAGTCGAATGCGGCGGGTATTTTCTTGGAATATGAACAAGACGTCCCGTGCCGCCGACAACGGCAAAGCCAAAGGCAAAAACAAGGCTAAAGCCAAGAAAAGCAATGCAACGGGACCTATTGCGTTCTTCGTCTCCCTGTTCATCATCGCCCTTGGCGCCATCCAATTGGTGTCCACTTTCCACACGTACGCTTTGAACCTTGCCGAGCTCAACAGTCTGAAGCGTGAGGAAGCCGCACTCGTCGCCAAGAAGCAGGAGCTCGAAAACAACATCAAGCGTTGGGATGACAAGGCCTATGTGACCGCGCAGGCACGGGAGCGTCTCGGCTTCGTATTCCCGGACGAACAGGCCGTCCGCGTGCTGCACCCGGAAGCGGTGACCGGTGACGAAACATCATCGGACCAAAGCGACACCGGCCAGACGACCACAAAAAAAGTGCTTCCCTGGTACAGCGAGCTCGCGTACTCGTTCAAGAAGGCCGATGAGCCGGTCAGTGAACAGTCCTCCGGACAGACATCAGGTTCCGCCGACTCTTCAGACTCGGATACAACGAATCAGGAGCAGGGCGCCGACGGCAATTCATCTGCGTCTTCATCATCCGACGCCACCAATGATCAGAACACCACAGGAGAGGGAACCCAGCAGTGACCATCGACATCACATCCACAGCCAAGACCCTGGTCGACAACATACTGTCCCAGCCGGCCACCGAAGAGGATATCGCTGTGGTGCAACGTCAGCTCGGTCGATATCCGCGGGGCATGGTCGCCGTGGGCGCACGCTGCGTGTGCGGTCGGCCTCTTGCCGTGATCACGCGCCCGGTGCTGCCCGGCGGCATCCCATTCCCCACGACCTGCTATCTCACCAGCCCGGAGGCAGTCAAAGCGGCATCCCATGTGGAGGCGGCCGGAGTGATGCAGCAGTATAACGAGATGCTTACCGCCGATGAGCATCTCAGCGCTTCCTATGAAACAGCGCATCAGCTGTATCTGGCATTCCGCCACGAGTTGGCGATACGGCTGGGCGACAGCGAGGAGCATATCGAGGGTACGTCTGCCGGAGGCATGCCTGTGCGTGTCAAATGCCTGCACGCATTGCTGGCGCAGTCCTTGGTGATGGGACCCGGGACCAATCCCGTAGGGGATATGGTGCTTTCGCGCATAGAAGACGAGTTCAGCCCCACGGTCTGCCGCTGCGCAGTGGAAGACTAGCGGAATTGGTATTGCAGACGCTGATTGGCAAGGAGAAGGACATGAGCGAGAAATCCGTTACCGTCGCGGGCATCGATTGCGGCACCAATTCCATACGTCTGAAAGTGGCGCGTGTCGACGCGGACGGCATGCATGAAGTGGTACCGCGAATACTGCGCGTCATCCGTCTCGGACAGGATGTGGACAAGACGCATCGTTTCGCCGATGAGGCTTTGGAGCGTGCGTACGCTGCGGCCAGGGAATTCGCCGACGTGCTTGCCGGGCATCCCATCGACGGCTTGCGCTTCGTGGCCACTTCCGCCACACGTGATGCCGAGAACCGTGAGGAATTCGAGGATGGCATCGAGCGCATTCTCGGCGTACGGCCCGAAGTGATTCCCGGCACCGAAGAAGCCGATTTGAGCTTCCTGGGCGCCACCTCCGTGGTGAACCGTGACGATCTTGAAGCGCCCTATGTGGTCGTGGATTTGGGCGGTGGATCCACCGAGCTGGTCATCGGCGGCGATGGTGACACCAAGCCGGCCACCCAAGTGCAGGGCGCGTTCTCGATGAATATCGGTTCCGTGCGCATGACCGAACGTCATCTGCACACGGACCCACCCACTGAAGAGGAGATCGCTCAGGCCGTGGCCGACATCGACGAGCACATCGATGAGGCATTCCGGCATGTGGATGCAGGCAAGGCACGTACGATCATCGGCGTGTCCGGCACGGTGACCACGATGACCGCTTTGGCGATCGGATTGAAGGAATACGACCATACCGTGGTCGATGGATACCGTCTGGGGCTCGAGGAGGCGTATGCGGTGGACGACCGGTTCCTGAGGATGAGCCGTGTCGAGCGTCGTGAATACAAAACCATCCATCCCGGGCGTATCGATGTGGTCGGCGGCGGTGCAGTGGTGTGGAACCGTGTACTCGCGCGCATCAGCGAAGCCGCGCGACGCGATCACGGTACGCCGATCGATTCATACGTGGCCAGCGAGCACGGTCTGCTGGACGGTATAGTCCTTGACTATGGACGCCGCCTGCTCGCCCAGCGCTGAATTCCGGCGGATAGCTTCTTCGGCTCCCTGTTGAGGGAGCCGAAGAAGCTGGCAAGACACGGTTGAGAGATACTCTCAGCAGGATGATTCACAGGACTAAGGTGCCTCCAGCGGGACTCGAACCCGCAAGCCGAAGCGATCGATTTTAAGTCGACTGCGTATACCGATTTCGCCATGGAGGCGCTGGCTGAAAGCCAACCGTACCATTGTACGTCATGTTGTGACGTATATCTGCCTGACGAGGGAGTCGGCAAGGTTATTCGCATGGCGCCTGATGATGTTCAGGGCGTTTTCCTGAAACAAATACTCGTTAGGCTGTGTGACGTTGTGTTGGCAGAATGAATGAAACGAGGCAGCCATATGGTTTCACGTTGGACCGCAGTCGATCGCGTCGAGCAGGGCGCACTGCCCACCATGTTCGTCCAGGCCGTCATCGTAGGTACGGTGCTGACCATTGGCGCCATCGCCTGCTCGGGCCTCTATATCGGCATGACGGCCGATCCCAAGACGGGTGCGCCGATCGTGGCCCTTGTGCCTTGGATGGCGGTGAGTGTGCTGATCGCCGTTGTATTCACTTATATCGTCGGATTCGCCTTGCTCTGGTGCGCCGAAGCATTCACCACGCATATGCGCGAGCCATTCAAACCATGGGCCTACGCCGTGGTGGGATTGATCGGATATGCCATTTGGGGCCTGTTCGTGATGGGTTCCACGATGAATTCGCTTGATCAGGCAGTCAACGGCGTGGTGCTTGCCAATGCCGACATGATTGCTCTGACGTTCAACTATGCCGTGCTCGGATTCATCGCCATGCTCATTGCCAAGTGGTACGCCCCCAAGCTGGCGGTGAGAAGAACAGCGGTCATTGTCCTGTGCATCGTGCAGATAGTACTTGCCGTACTCGGGATCATTGTGGCGGTGATGCTGTTCGGTCAGATTGCCGCTGCGGCATAATGTCCGACACAGTCGCAGTAAGATGGCGACATTGGTCCGCCTGACATCTGTGCCGCAGGCGGAGGTGAGCCAGGGACATGGCGTGTAAGGTGAATCAGTACTGTAGTGGTCTGCGTAAGGAGCGGTCATGTTCAGCGTACTTGATATGTTTACCGTCGGTGTGGGTCCTTCGTCGTCGCATACCGTCGGCCCAATGGCTGCAGCCCATGCGTTTGCCACGTTCCTCGAAGACAACGATCTCCTCGCCCGCACCGCACGGGTCAAGACCACGCTGTATGGCTCCCTGGCGTTGACCGGCTTGGGGCATGGCACCGATCGCGCCGTGATGGCCGGTCTGGAAGGCAATCTTCCCTCCACGGTGGATACGCAATACATGCTGCATATCCGGCAGACGTGTGCGTTGGATGATACGTTGAATCTCGCCGGCATTTCGCGCATCCATTTCGAATACGAACGGGATGTGGTGTTCGAACAGTGGAAGCGTATGGCCGCGCACCCCAATGGCATGCGTTTCCAGGCATTCGACGCCGCGGGCTCATTGGTCGATGAGCAGGTGTGGTATTCCATCGGTGGCGGTTTCATCCGGCAAGGCACGCCTGATGACGCTTTGATCGGCATCCACGATCGGCCGCCTGAGGGGACCTCCTTCGCTGACGGTGATGAGTCGTCATCCACCGATTTCGGCCCTGAAACTCCATACCCGTTCGCATCATGCGCCGAATTGGTCGCGCTATGCCATGAACACCATATGAGTATCGCCGAACTGGTCTGGAAGAACGAGACGGCCAGCCGCTCGGCCATACAGGTGCGTTCCACCATCGACAATATCTGGCGGGTCATGCGCGAATGCGTCAACAATGGATGCAGCTGCACGGAACCGACGTTGCCGGGAGGTCTCGACGTGCCCAGGCGCGCGCCCAAGATGTACCAGCGTCTCGCATCCAACTCCGACGTGCTGCGCAATGATCGGCGGCGCAAGGATGCTGTCCTGGAATCATCGGATGCGGCATGGGTGGATCTGTTCGCCCTGGCCGTGTCCGAGGAGAACGCCGGGGGAGGCCGTATCGTCACCGCTCCCACCAACGGTTCCGCGGGCATCATTCCTGCGGTACTGCATTATTACTGGCATTTCGTCGATGACGCCAGTGAGCAGGGAGTGATTACCTTCCTGTTGACGGCCGGTGCGATCGGGTATCTGTTCAAGCGCAATGCTTCGATTTCGGGTGCCGAGGTCGGATGTCAGGGCGAGGTCGGTTCCGCGTGTTCGATGGCTGCGGCAGGTCTGGCGGCGGTGATGGGCGGCACTCCCGAGCAAGTGGAGAATGCTGCGGAGATCGGCATCGAGCACAATCTTGGACTGACCTGCGATCCGGTGGGCGGATTGGTGCAGATCCCATGCATCGAGCGCAACGCGATGGCGGCCAATACCGCCATCAATGCGGTGCGCATGGCCATGCTGGGGGATGGCTCCCATATCGTCACGCTTGATCAGGCGATTGCGACCATGAAACAGACCGGAGAGGATATGATGGCCAAATACAAGGAGACCTCCAAAGGAGGCCTTGCCGTCAACGTCGTCGAATGCTGACGGCTGTTTCCGCACTCTGTCTCCCTCGGTGAGGGAGCGGTCGGTCAATGCGGGCAGAGGAGAGCCGGAAACATGTGCGGGAACTCATGTATCGCAACCGGAGAACAGACTTCCACCAATGCCCGGGTGGTGCTATTCTAGTGCGCATTGTGTCTGACAAGGAGGACGTATGGCAGAGCAGATGCCCAAGGTGAATGCCGAATTCGGCTCCACGCCTGTGATCGAGTTCCCGACGCCTGAGGCGCCGAAGGGGCTTAAGGCCATTGAGCTGACCGAAGGTGATGGTCCGATGGTGCGTCGTGGTGACACGGTCACCGTGAACTACCACGGAGTGGTGTGGGGCAAGGACACGCCGTTCGATTCCAGCTTCGACCGTCATCAGCCTGCCAGCTTCGGCATTGGTGTGGGACAGGTCATCAAGGGTTGGGATCAGACCGTTCCGGGTCATAACGTAGGCTCCCGTCTCGTGGTTTCCATTCCGCCGGAGTACGGCTATGGTTCCCGCGGCGTCCCGCAGGCAGGCATTGGCGGTGATGACACCCTGGTGTTTGTCATTGACATCATTTCCACTCGCTGACCTTTCAGCATGACGGAACGCCGGTGTCATAGCCGGCGTTTTGCTATTCAGAGCGTCAATTCAACCAGTATTTCGTAGAGTTCAGGAGGACAACATGGCTGAAGACAAGGTCTACCTGCTGACGCAGGAAGCATATGACAAGATGAAGGAGGAGCTCGCCTACCGCGAAGGTGAGTTGCGCGAGGAGATCGCCCATAAGATCGCCGTGGCGCGTGCCGAAGGCGACCTTTCCGAAAACGGAGGCTATCAGGCCGCGCGCGAGGCGCAGAGCAAGAACGAGGGGCGCATCACCGAGCTCACCGTCAAGCTGCGCGACTCCAAGATCATCGAAAACGCCCCAGAAGGCACGGTGGGCAACGGTTCCGTGGTGACCATCGAGCTCAATGGCAATGAGATGACCTATGTGCTCGGCACGCGAGACATCGTTTCCGGTACCGACTACGACATCATGACTCCGGATTCCCCGATTGGTAAGGCCATCGAGGGCGCCAAGGTCGGTGACACGGTGACCTACACCGCTCCGAACGGTCGCGAGCTGTCCGTGGTGGTCAAGGCATCCAAGCCGCTTGCCTGACGCATACGCTTCAGCTGTTTTCCGTGGCGCACTGCGTAACATCACAGACAGACGGTGTGTGACGTCATATCGCGCGACACAGTGACACGTCGCACCGAGCATCAGCCCCTCCTCCCATGTGGGATGGAGGGGCTTGCCATATGCGCCATGTGGCATGTGCCATGTGGCACATACGTTTGCGATGGCGGTTCCCGTCAAGGCTCTCGTTGTGGGAGGTTCTCGCTATGGGAAGTGTTCGCTGTGAAATCGATACGGAGCGACACGTCAACGGTGACGTGGATTCGACTCGCAATCAGCTCCAGAGTGACACGATCACCATATAGATCGCCACCATATGGCAGGCGTACCCCGCAACGGTACCGCAGTGGAAGATCTCATGGAACCCGAAGACCCGAGGCCACGGATCGGGCTTGCGCAGCGCGTACACGATGGCGCCCAGGATGTAGCAGGCGCCGCCTGCGCACAGCAGGACCACCACTGCAGGGCCCGCATGTGGCGATTTCCAGAACAAGGCCATGAATGCCAGACCGTAGATGCCGAAGACGATGTACACCACCGTATACAGCCATCGTGGTGCGTTGATCCAGATCACGTGGATGATCAGCGCCACCAAGGTACATGCCCACATCGAAATGATGATGAAATTACGCCAGAATGGTTGCAGGGCGAAGGAGACCGGCGTATAGGTGCCGGCGATGAGCAGGAAGATATTGACATGGTCGATGCGGCGCAGCACATCGGTCACCCGCGGGGTCCAGTCTCCCAGATGATAGCAGGCGGAATTGGTGAACAGGACGAGCGATGCGGTCATGAATACGGCGCAAGCCCATTTGAGTCCGGCACCTTGTGCCAGGCAGATGAGCACGATGCCGGCAGCCAGAGACAGGGGAGCGGCCACCGCGTGAATCCAGCCGCGCATCGCAGGCTTGGGGCGGCCATGCACGTCCAATCTGATTTTGCGTTCCACTTCAGCGGGGGCGATGCCCTCGATTTTCAGGGCGCGGTTCTCGGCCTTGGCGAGCTTTCTGCGGGCTTTTTCCTCGGCTTTGGCGCGGATGGACTCCGCCTTGAACTGAGCTTTGGCTCGTACGGCGTCGGCCTTGGCCTGCAGGGCCTGTTCGCGCGCCTTGATGGCTGCGGCGCGCTTGTGCTCGATGGTGGAGTCAAGTCGCCGCGTGTCTGAGGTGTCATCGTGTTCCAGTGCCATAGTGCCCCCATCATAGTCGATGACCATCTAATCCTTACGTTACCGTAACCTACGTTAACGTAAGTTACTGGATTGTCAATACCGACCCGCGGAACATGCACGACGACGGGATGGGACGCGATGCGCGGCCATTGCGTATGATGGTATACATGGCTGATTTTTCACATATTCTTGCGACACGACCGGATTTCGATGACGACGACCGCGAATGGCTGCATCACCTCGTGGCCGATTGGCAGGTGGTCGCCGATCTGAGTTTCGCGGACCTGCTGCTGCTGGTCCAGAACGGTGACGGCAAATATGTGGTCGCCGAGCAATGCCGCCCCTCGACGGTGATGACATTACGCGGTGAGGATGTGGTCGGTGACGTCATGCCCGACGATATGACCGGTGAGCTTGACGCCGCCATGCAGTCGAACGTGGTGTTCCGCTCCACCGTGCTTCGGTCCGTCGGCAAGGCAACGGTATGCAACGTGTATGCGCCGGTACGCCGCAACGGCAAGACGTTGGGCCTGGTGGTGCGGGAGACCAATATGGCCACGCGTGAATCCAACGGACGGTATGAATCCGAAAGCATCAACGCCGGCAAACAGCTCTATGAGATGATTCCACGCGGACAGTTCCCCTATCAGGATTCGGTGATGAGTCAGCGCCATATCGCCAGGGTCGCCGACGGCTTCATCATCCTGACGTTCGACGGTGTGGTGCGCTATGCTTCCCCCAACGCCATCAGCTGCTTCAGAAGACTGGGCTTGCTTAGCACCATGCCTGGCCAGTATCTCAGCGAATTGGGCACCCAGCTGCTCAGAGAGAACGATCCGGTGCCGGAGACACTGCCGTTGGTGCTGTCAGGCAAGGCTGCGGTCGATTCCGAACTCAACGCGAACAGGTCGGCGGTATCCATGCGGTCGTTGCCGCTGTACGACAACAATGGCAGGGTCGGCGCCATCATCCTGTGCCGCGATGTCACCGAGCTGCGTCGTCGTGAGAAGGAGCTGCAGACCAAGAACGCCACCATCTCCGAAATCCACCACCGTGTCAAGAACAATCTGCAGGCGGTATCGGCGTTGCTGAGGTTGCAGGCGCGCAAGACCAAGTCCGAAGAGGTGAAGAAGGAGCTTCAGGAGGCGCAGCGCCGCGTACAGACCATTGCTATGGTGCACGAGGGATTGAGTCAGACCGCCGACGAGATCGTGGACTTCGACAAGGTGATCTCCAACTTGCTGCATATGGCCGTGGACCTGGCCACCATGAAGGATCAGGTGATCAATGTCAACTTTGTGGGTAAATTCGGCATGATGCCGGCACAGGACGCCACGCCGCTCTCCCTGGTGCTGACGGAACTCATCACGAACTCCGTGGAACATGGGTTCGAGGGGCGCAAGGAAGGCAGCATCACCATTTCGGTGGGACGTTCCGGCCCCAACCTCAATGTGGTGGTCGAGGATGACGGCACTGGTCTGGGCTCCGAGGAACAAGGCGGCATGGCGCGGTCTTCCGGCTCCGGCTTGGGCACTCAGATCATCAATACGTTCGTGACCAATGATTTCGGGGGATCCGTGCATTGGGAGCCCCGCCGTGAAGGCGGCACGCGCGTGGTGCTCAATATGAAGCTGCGCGCCGCGCAGGATGAATGATGAATGACGTTCGGTACGGTGTCAGGAGACGATGACACCTCCGATACAGGAAAACCCTCCCGGTTGGGAGGGTTTTCCTGACATTGCGCGAAAAATCAGATCTGCATCTGCATGGCCTGCGAACGGCGGGCGCGCATGGCGCGACGCTTCAGAGCCCGGCGTTCATCCTCGCTCAAGCCGCCCCATACGCCGTAGTCCTGATTGGTGTCCAATGCGCACTTCAGACACGCGTCAATCACCTTGCAGGTGCGGCATACGGCCTTGGCCTCTTCGATCTGCTGATATGCTGCGCCGGTGTTGCCCACCGGGAAGAACAGTTCCGGATCCTTATCGCGACATGCGGCCTTGGCTCGCCAATCAAAAGCGCTGCTCATTGCTTGCCTCCCTTAAAAGCCACGTGGCTGATTGTTGTTCCTTGACTTCATACTAGGTAACCACGAACCGTATTGTTTTTCAAGAGGTTTCACCCAGAAAGTACCGACTATTTCACGATGAGCACTGTACAAGCCGTGCCGAGGATCCCGTGATGAGCACCGCTCTGCCGGGCGTGTCGATATCGTGTTGGGTCATGGTCGCGAGCAGCGGGGACGGGATGCCGGCCATCATATCGTTGGTCTTTTCGCCGCTGGGGAACACGATTCTGATGGAGCAGTGCTCAGGTATCCGGATGTGGCGCATGGATGACGCCGCGAACAGTACGGTGATGTTCGGGTCCGCCAATGCCTGCCGGAATCGCAGGGCCTGCTCTTCGGTGAGGAACGGGTCGAACAGTGGATCGGCATCGTCGACCAGCCATATCATCCGAGGCGGCTCAGGCGCAGGAACGTCGGCAAGGGCATGACTGATGACTCCGGCATGGCGTATGGTGCGTGTGCTCCAGACGCCATGTTCGCATCGGCTGATGCGTACCATGATGCCGTCAATGGCTTGGCATTGGACGGCAAGGGCGTCGAGCAGGGTGCTCTTGCCCCTTCCGTGCCCTCCGATGATGCCGATATTGCCGCGGTTCAGAGGCACGAGGGCATCGCTCAACGATATGCCGTCATCTTGGATGCCGAACCAGACATGTTCCTGGTCGGATCTGGACACGGAAGGTCGATTCGGCGAAATGTGCGAAGGCAGGGGAGCGGAGAACAGTGCCGGTGCCTGGTCCATGCCCATGAACCGTGCGGTCAGCATGATCTGCCGACGGATCCGTGTGAGGTTGTTCGCAGGCGAGCATCGCAGGGCGGTCACCAGCTCGGAATCATTGCAGTAGGCCGCGCCCGGCATCGTCGGACTGATGCGTGCGGCGCGGCCGTCTCCCAGCAGTTCCGATGATTGCATGTCATCGCGGACACGAAGGCATATGTTCACCGCCATATTCGCTTTCATGTCCGTGTTGACCTGCCCCAGAGGATTCTGTGTGCAAGCGATGAGATGCATGCCCAATGAACGCCCCAGGGAGGCGATGCGCACCAGTCGATTGATGTAATCCGGCAACTGGTCCTTCAGGGCGTGGAATTCATCGATAACCACCATCAGCCGAGGCGGAGGGTGCGGTACATCATCGATATGCGAGGTGCGATACTCGGCTGTGAGCCGTTCCCGTCGTGTCAGTTCGGCTTCAAGGGCGCGCAACGCCCGTGCCGCATGGGGCAGATTCAGGTCGCAGACACTGCCCACGCTGTGCGGCAGCTGCTCGAGATCCCTGAATGCGGAACCGCCCTTGAAATCAAGGAATACAAAATTCAGCCGGTCCGGTCCGTTGTAGGTGGCCAGCGCAAGACACCAGCTCTGCAGCAACACCGATTTGCCTGAGCCGGTGGTCCCCGCGACAAGAGCGTGCGGTCCGGACCGGCACAGATCCAGACGATACGGTTCGTTGCCCGCCGCCATGCCTATCGGCACATTCCATTGAGCGGATGCGAGCCAGCGATGCACCATGGTCCGCCATGGCGTCGTCCCGAGATCGAGCAGTTGCTCCAGAGCGATGCCGTCGATGTCGGGGAATACGGGGATGACGGGGGTGGCTTGAGGCTTGGCTGGGATGCGTGTGTCGGACCCTTCTGTGGGAAGGTGCGTCCCGGGGCCAATCATGGGTGGGGAATCCGTGGCGGCACCGGCATGCTGACGGAATGAAGGCGAGGCAATCAGCAATGATGCCAGACACCCGAATGCGCCGGGAAGGATCATGAGCGCATACATCCATTGCCCTTGGACCATCATGACGACGACCATCATAAGCTGTGCCGCTAGGGGCGCTGCCATGGCGCAGACCATGATATAAGGCCGCGCCATGACCATTCGCCGGACGGTGCGTGTGCGGCGTCGCTGCCGGTTGCGGGTATGGCCCATATGCGCCGATGGGCCGTAATGTGATCTGGTGCGTGCCATGCATCCAGCGTGAAGGACGTCTGGGCATATCCGCAAGCCGAAACGGGTTATGTGGTTCTAGCTTGCGGAGTTATCCACAATGGCTGCATGGGCGTGCCAGCAAGGGTCTGTGGCAAGGAACGGCGCGATGACGGATGACGCTGATGACGTCCGAATCCGCACCGCCTCAGCCTTCGGCAAGCGTACCGACCACTCCACTGGCATGCGTGCCGGCAGCCAGCTCCGAGAACAAGGCGGTGTTCCTCTCATCGTCCAGCAGCACCGATGATCCGACGCCATCCACGTAATAATCAGGGTCGGTCCAATACACACTGCCGGAAATACCGTGCGATCCGGTCGAGTCCTTGAAAGCGAGAGCCATGTTGAACAGGCTCAACGGCGAGGCCTGTTCGTCGACGGTCAACGCGCTGAGACCTGCTTCGCCAACGGCCATCACTGTTGCCGGATTGGACAGGGTCTCCCCGCTGGAGGCTTTCTTGATGATGGCTGCGATCACCTGACGCTGACGCACGTTGCGGCCGAAATCGCCATTGGCGTCGGCGTATCGCATGCGCGAGAACGCCAATGCCACGCCGCCGTCGGCATGATGGCACCCGGCCTGCCAGTTGAGCCCTGAATCCGGGTCCTGAACATCCTGGTCATAGCACAGGTCAATGCCGCCGAGGGCGTCCACCACCTGCTGCAGTCCGCCGAACTTGATCTGCGCCACATGGTCGATCTTCTGGCCGGTGATGTCCTCGACCTGTGCGACCAGCGTTTTGCGTCCCAGCAGCTGTGAGACGGCGTTGATCTTCATGTACTGGTCATCCACTTGCATCAGGGAGTCACGCGGAATGGAAATCAGTGAACTGGGGCCGCTCTTGGGTTTGGTGAGCACCAGAATCGTATCGGTTCGATATCCGGTGACGTCGCTTGATCCATCACGTTCGTCGGAGCCCAATATCAGCCATGTCGAGGCAGGGGTATCGGCATGATTGGTCAGATAGTCCGTTTTGTTCAGGCGGCCGTCCACCCAATGCCATGCGCCGAACACGCCCAATGCCAGAGCCGACAGGATGATGACGATTGCATAGAGTGCGATGCGCCCGGCACGATGTCGCTTCGCCGGAGGACGTACGACTGCGGATGCCGCCGAGGGTCGCGTGAGCGCCGCGAACCGTTGTTGCGAATCGGACCGGGAATGGACGTTCGTGGACAACGCCGGCGATGCCGATCGGGATGCGTTCTGGGATGAGCCGGAGGAACGACGCGCGCGCATCGGTGAACCGCTGTGCGGGTCCGCCGTCCGGGCGGCAGACCCTGATGACTGCCGTCTTCCGGTATCGGGGGAGAAGCTGGGCGGTACCGCGGCAGGACCTGACGGACCGCCCGCCGACTCGGATCGCCTCGGTGCCGAAGGTGCAAACGATGCCGGGACGGATATGGGACGCTGCAGATGATATTGCGGCAGCGGCGACTGCGATGATGCGGAGGAGCTGGGAATCTGGCCCGACGGTCTGGTTCGGCGACCCGCGGGAGGGGCGAAGCTTGGCGGATTGACGTGCTGCCCCGCTTCACCTGATTCCTGCGTCATGCAAAATCCTCCTGATATTGTCACGTGTCTGTTGACACTTTGGCACAGCTTATGCCTATGGCGGCGGGGGGATGTCGTTCCTCCCCAGTAACGGCACATACATGGTCTATCCGACGATGGCGGACGAATGATGTGATGCATATTCGCCCGCCATGGGCACATGTTCTTATAGCACATCATTGGGTGAACACAGGTATTGACACGAGATGGAATTTGACAAAATTCAAGTATCATGTGTGTAATTTAGGCGTATGAAAACATCAGGGGCAGGGAGGATCGCATGTGGGGTGTGATCGACGATTCCTCCGATGAGCCGATGCAGAATCTGTGGGGACTGTTCCGACCCGATGGCGATGTCTCTTGGCAGCACAAAGCGTTGTGTGCGCAGACCGATCCTGAGGCATTCTTTCCGGAAAAAGGCGGATCCACGCGTGATGCCAAGCGTGTATGCGCCAAATGTGAGGTGCGTGAGCAGTGCCTGAAGTGGGCCATCGAGCATGATGAGCGGTTCGGCATCTGGGGTGGCATGAGCGAGCGCGAACGCCGACGGTACAAAAAAGAGCATAGGGAGCAGGCGTAGGCGTATATATGGTTCACGCCATGTGCCACATGGGCCATGCGGGAAACATGAGGCACATGCCGAACGCGTGTAGGGACGTGTGTGCACACGTCCCTTTCAAGGTTGTTGCGTACACTGGGGGTTTATGAGTCCAACAGCGAATGACGATATCCATAATGCATTGGCCAATGCCATGGCTGCGCGACCATACACGCATCGACAGGATGTGGATGCCGGGGTGGCGGCCGTGGTCACGGTGGAGGATGACACGCGGTTTCTTGAGGCGACTCTTCATTCGCTGCTGATTCAGAGCGTATTGCCTGGCGTCATTGTTATCGCGGAAGCCACCGGACGCACTGGCCAGTCGTTGAAGACCTCGTTTGAGGTGATTCCATCGCCTTCGGGCCCTGTGCTCGAAGTGCCGCAGGCGAAACAGGTGAGCATCCAGATTGTGAAGGCCAATGGGGCCCGTTCCTTCGGCGATGCGGTGAGCAAAGCCGTCAAAGCCGCGGAACTGGATGTTTCGACGCGCGCCTTATGGCTGCTCCATGATGATTCACGTCCGTCGGACGCCGTATGCCTGGAGCATCTGCTGGAAGCCTGGCGAAACACGCCCGGGGCGAGCATCCTGGGATGCAAGCAGTGCGATTGGGAAGGCGGGCACCTGCATGACGTCGGTATGTATGCCGGCTCGCATGCCGTGCATTCCCTGGTGGTGGATGGCGAACCCGATCAGGAGCAATATGATGGCCGGCGGGATGTGTTCGCGGTATCCCTGGCCGGTGCTCTGGTGTCTTTTGACGAATACAAACGGTTCGGCATCAACCCGTGGCACACCACGTACGGCGAATCGATTGATTTCTGCCGTCGTATTTGTCTGGGCGGCGGGCGCGTGGTCGTTGTGCCGCAAGCGGAGATCGCGCATCGTCGTGCACGGTTCGAGGGTATCCGTACGCGCGGAGGCGAACCATTGGAACATGCGCGTACCCGCGGCCCTGTCATGGGAGTGGCGCGTACGCAGCAACGTTATCTGTATACCGATGTCGGCATGTCGTTGTGGATCGTGTTGTGGCTGTGGCGCCTGATATGCGGTTTCGGTATGGCCATCGCCATGCTGTTCCGCAAGAAGCCGTATGAGGCTTTAGTCCAGCTGTGCCTGCCGTGGCTCGCGTTGACCGCCATTCCGGGAGCGGTCCGTTCCCGGAGGCTGGTCTCCCGGCAGAGCAGCGTGTCCATGGCCTCGCTGCGCGTCCTCCAGGCCGATCGCAGGCAGATCAAGCAGTTTCACGACCGCCGTGACGCCTTTGAGGCCCAGAAGAACATGGTGCTGCTCAGCCCATTGGAACGCGCGCATCTGCGGATGCGTCTGGCTCAACGGTGGGCTGCTGCTGCAGGCATGGCCCTGGTGTGTTTCCTGACTGTCATGGTGGCGTATTGGCCGGTATTCAGACAGGTGTTCTCGGACGGCTCGTTGGCTTCGAATCGGCTGCTGCCCACTGGCGCCAGCTTCCGTCAGCTGGTCCAGTCCGCCACGACGCCGTGGGTGTTCGGTTCGGGATCGGGTGTTCCTGCGCCTCCCACGCCGTGGCTGTTGGTGTTGATGGCGGTTTCGGTCGTGACCGCCGGCCATGTGGCTGCGGCCCTGTCGGTCATACTGTTCACCGCGGCGCCGTTGAGCGCACTGTCGTTCTGGGCGTTGGCCGGCATTTTCACCCGGTCCGATGTGGTTCGTGTTCTGGGCGGATTGCTGTGGGCCTCAACCGGCGTGATGTTCGGATGGTATGCGCAAGCGAATCTGCCGATGCTCACGGTTCTGGTGTTTTTGCCTGCGGCGTTCGCCTTCGTGTTCCGCGCGGTGGGCATGTACCATACCGAGGATCCGCTGAAGCCTCGCACGTCCGTGCAGGCGGCCGCCATCTCGTCGTTGTGCTTTGTGCCGGTCATCGCTGCGGAACCGCAATTGTTGCTGGCGTTGGTAGTCGCATTCGTCGCGTTCCTGCTGTTCGTCAAGCGCAAACGTCTGGCTCTGCTGCTCATTCCGGTGCCTGCGGCCTTCGCCGTCGCCCCGACTCTGGTCAATTCGATTCGATATGCGCACGAAGGTGCGTGGCGTCAGGTGTTCGGCGACATCATGCTGCCGACCACTGAGGCGAATGGATCGCCCGCCGCACTGAGTCTGTTCTCTTCGACGCAGCGTGCGCTGGGGTGGGACCCCATGTCCGGGAAACCGGCTGATATCGCGTTGGCCGCTCTGTTCATCGTCGTCACGCTGTTGGCCGTCATCGCACTGGTGCTGCCGTTCGCCTTGCGGACATCCCGCCTGATGTGGGTGCTCGTCGTCTGCGGTGCCGCGCTGGCCATGGTGTCCAGCCGCATCGCCATCGCGGTGGATGCCGATGGCGTAGTGGCGGGCTCTGCCGAGCCTGGTATCATACTGATGATCATGGGCTTCCTCTCATGCGCCTGCCTGGTCGCGGGCGGCGCCGTGAAACGGTTCCATCCGTTGCATGTCTCCGCCGAGCATCTTGATGCGCGATACGATGCCGGCCGTGTTGGACGATATGTGGTGGCCGGGCGTCTCGTACTCGCTGTGGTGCTTGCTGCGTGTGTGGTGATTCAATGTTGGTATGGCTTCGAACGCCATAGTGATGAGGGGCTTGAGATGTCCCGATCGGGCCTTCCCATGGTGACCGTCGATTATCTGGCATCCGGTGCCGACCATCGTGTACTGGCCATCAGCGCGCCGACCCGTAACTCCATCGATTATTCGGTGATGCGTACCTCGAGGGGTGATCTTATCGACAGTTCGCCGATCACCCGAGTCCGGTTGCTTGACGGCTCCCACGATGACATCGACACGAAACTCGCCCAAGCGGGTGCGTCATTGCTTGCCAATCCTGATGCCCAGGCCATCCAGACGATCAGCGACCTCGGTTTTGGCGGCATCTACGTGGCTGCCAACGGACAGGCGGAAACGGCAGGTTCCCCCTATGAGCAACTGAGCGCCAACATCGCCGCATCCAATGGCACCCAGTCATTGGTCGCCACGGAACAGGGCAGCTATTATCGTCTGACTCTGCAGAACACCGACACGCAGAACGTGGATACATCCTGGCAAAGACGAACGCAGCAAAGCGTCTGGCGCCATGCGTGGCTCATTTGTCTCGGTGTGATTATGGTCATCTATTGCCTGGTCGCTGTTCCGAGGAGGAAACTGTCGTCCGGATTGGAGGAGGAAGCAGCATGAGCAGACGCATCACTTCGGGCGCAAGACACGTCACCAATATCGTGCTCGGCGTCATCACCACCATTCTGCTCGTGGCGGCATTGACGGCACTGTTCGTGATTCCCGGCCCGCAATCCTGGACGGATACGGTCGCCGCCACCGACGACGCCATAGACCAATCAGTGAGTCCCACTCAATCCGAACTCTATTGCCCCGCTCCCATGGGCTTGGCCGACACGGGTACCTACGGCGACAGCGCGTTCCAATCCTCGGTCGGCAATCTGAGCACCCAGGCAAGGTACGCCGCGTTCGGCTCCGTGTACACCTCGATGGTGTCCGCATTCGGGGGAAGCGCCAGCACAAGTGATGTGACGCTGAAAGACCGTGATCTCACCGATGACGCCGATGTGAAGACCGGCGCACAGCAGGTGACGGATTCTGCTCTTATGGATACCCGCATGCTGCAGGCTGCCGAAGGAACGGGAAGCACAGGTACCATTGCATCCTGGGCGGATGATGGCGATCTCAAAGGCGTGTCCGCCGCGTCATGCATACCTACATCACTGAGCCAGTCGTTCCTGTTGACCGGCAGTATGACAGGAACCACGCAGCAGCTCATCGTCGCCAATCCCTCCACGAAGCCGACATCGGTGGATCTGGCGATCTGGGGTTCTCACCAATCAGGGAAGCTGGCGTTGTCCACGCAATCCGCGCTATCGGTGCCGGCGGGAGGCGAGGCCTCGCTGGATCTGTCCGCCGCGGTTTCCGACCAGGATGGTCTGTATGTCACGGTATCCAGCAAGGAGACCCCCATCGCCGCTGTGGTGCGAACCGTCACCATGGATGGGTTGACGTCGAAAGGTTCCGATTTCGCATTGCCGCTGTCAGGCATGTCGAATGCCTCCGTATCACCTTCGGTGGAAGCGGGGGATGAGGTGACCGCCTACCTGTACACCCATGCGGATACTGCCACCGAACTGTCTTGGATCACCTCGCATGGTCTGGTACAGGCAGAAAAGGCGACCCTGACTGATGGGCAGGTGAGTGTCGTGGATTTGGGGAAGGCTCCTGATGGGGCGCTGGGTGTGATGTCCACTGCGGAAGACAAGTTGGCGATGAGCATCAAGACTGTCCGCGCCGGCGACGGACAGCAGACGGATTTCGCGCTGGTGAACGCCGCCGCTCCTGTACGCCGTTCCGGTGTCGTCGTGCCTGATGGGGTGACCGCGACATTGACGGTGGCGAACACCTCGAACCTCGAACAGACGGTAACTGTGCATGCGTACAACGCCGATGGCGACGCGTTGGACAGCAAGGACATCACCATCGGCGCGAATTCCGCAGAACGCATTGCAGCCAAGGATTTCAACAAGGATGGCTCCTCGGCCACGATTTTCATGATGACCGACGATTCGCACAAGGTGGCGTGGAACGCTCGTCTTACCCGTGACGAACTCGGTGACGGGAAGATTGCAGGCATCTCGTCGGTGGAATCCGTGTCGTTGATGCCGATGACCGCCCATGTCTGGGCGCACAGCAACGCGGGCATCGTCCGGTGATCATTTTGGTGATTATCGGACGATGATAGCCGGCGTGGAACGGAATTCGCTCGCCGGACAGGGTGTCGGACAGGATGCATGCGGCTTCAGATGAGCGATTACAGACCCCAATCGGGGTCTATTTCCTCCGGGCGGCGACCATAGAGTTCCGCAACGCGTGAAACCACTTCATCACGGATGGCCAGCTGCAATTCCAGCTTGGTCGGCGCCTCCGTCTGGAGAGGCATGCGGTACAGCATCACGCGTGCGGGAATCCCATGCGATGCCGGGAAACACTGCGACGTCAGGTTCGGTTCGATCTGCCAGGGAACCGGATCAGATGGCGGCACGTCTTCCACCGCGAATTGCAATGGACGGATCAGCTCGGGCCATGCGTCATTCAATCGGCGGATCTGCGCCGCCACCATATCGTCGAACATGCCGGTACGCGTACGGTATCGCGGCATACGAATGCCGAACATCGGGGTGCGCGTGCCCCGTCCATGACGGTTGCGGTAGACTCTGGCGTTCCATGGTGGCTGAAGCATGTATTCCACCATAGGACAAGGCGAAGGCAACATGCGCTAGGATTGGTGCAGTGATAGCAATCTCGTCAGCGAGGAGGGCACGACGAATGCCTGTGCAATCGTGGACCGAACTTGATTTGGATGAACTTTGCGCGCAGGCGCACCTCTTCGGATTCGACCTGGATAATACGCTGGCCAGTTCCAAGCAGCCGATGGAACCTGCCATGGTGGAACGATTCAGCGAACTCACCGCCCGTTGCCAGGTGGCTCTTATTTCTGGTGGCAGCATGGCTGTAGTGACCATGCAGGTGTTGGATGTGCTCAATGATCGAGCCAATCGGGACAATCTTCACGTCATGCCCACTTCAGGCTCCCGGTATTATCGTTGGCGCGGCAACGAGTGGACCCTGATCTACGCGCACGATCTGGATGAGCCGGTGGCGAAGGCCATCACATCCAGCTTTGAACGACACGCGAAGGAACTCGATCTATGGGAGGACCGGGTATGGGGGCCACGCATCGAGAACCGAGGAAGCCAGATCACGTTCTCGGCGCTGGGCCAGTACGCCCCAGTAGCGGCCAAACGGCAATGGGATCCTGACGACAGCAGAAAACAGGCATTGGCCGCGCTGGTCAAACAGGATTTCCCTGATCTGAAAGTTCGTGCGGGAGGATACTCCAGTGTGGACGTCAGTGAGCATGGCATCGACAAGTCCTATGCGGTTCGCACCATCGCCGGTCTGCTTGACATTCCGGTGTCGAGCATCGTCTTCGTCGGCGACCGCATGACGCCGGAGGGGAACGATTACCCTGCAGTCGAGGCAGGTGCGGTCGGGGTGAAGGTGCGTAATCCCGAGGATGCCTTGGGACTGCTGGATGCGCTGTTGGCCAGAATACCGGCGCAATCGTAAGGGCCGATCCCATGAACGGGCCGCAGACGCCGGCGGCATGCATGATTCATGCCGACAATGATGGGGTGGCACATGCCTCGCCATACATGTCCTATGCCGGCAGCCTGGTGAATCGATCATGGCGAACGGTGCGCGATCTGCTGTTTCCCCGCGGATGCGCCGGCTGTGACCGGCCTGATGCCGTATTATGCCCGCAGTGTGCCGCGCTGTTCGCCCAATGCCGGCGCCGCGAGCTCATAGGTGGCGCTACGCTCGGGGGAGCGCCGGATACCAGAGGCGTTCCGGTCTGGTCGGCTGCCGTGTATCAAGGCACTGTTCGACATGCGATTCTGGAATGGAAGGATCATGATGATGTGGAGCTTGACGCCGTGTTCGCTGGCATCATGGATATGCTGACGGTTCGTGCCGCAGTGGCTGGTCGATGCCCGGCAGACAGGCCGCTGCTGGTGGTCCCTGCGCCATCGTCATTGCAATCGATGCGCAGACGTGGACGCAGGCATACCTTGCCTTTGGCTCGTGCGGTGGCCAGGTCGTTGCGTGCACAGGGGATCCGGGCGGAAGTGTCACCCCTATTGACCAGCAACGCGTCCGGTGGCCGTTCCGTGCAACAGACATCATCCGCGCAACGCGCGAAGCGCATCGGAGGCCGAATCGTGATTCGGGAAAAGGCGTTGCAACGGGAAGCCCCGGTGGTGCTGGTGGATGACATCATCACCACCGGAGCCACGTTGCGCCAATGCGTGAAGGCTCTGGAACTCGGGGGAGCGAACGTGGTCGGTGCACTGACGCTCGCATCCGCGGTCATGCGGGATTTCGATCTTCGCTGATGTGATATTTGGGCAGCGTGATTTCGAAATCAGCCCCACGGTCGTCGTCGACGACCTTGACGTTGCCGCCGTGCAGTTGGGCGGCCCACCGGGCGATGGAAAGACCGAGTCCGGTACCGCCGGATTCGGTGCCGGGGCCGGACTTGCCTTTGACGAAGCGACGGAAGATGGCGGACCGATCCTCCGGGGGAATCTGAGAACCGAAATTCACGACATTGGTCACGATGGTGCCGTTGTTGGCATCCTCATGTGCATCGATCAGCACGGTGGTACCATCCGGGGAATGCTTGAGGGCATTGGCGATGATATTGGTGAACAGCTGGCGGAGACGATCCTGATCGCCTTCCATCGTGATATCCGGGTTCACATGCAGCTGGATATCATGCGCATGCCCGCCATCGGTGATTTCCAAAGGTTCGATGGTTTCATCCAGGAACTGCGCGACGTTGAACCGTTCGATGTTCAGGCTTGCGGCCCCCGCCTCCATACGGCTCAGGTCTAGCAGGAATGCGATGAGATCGGACAGACGCTGGGTCTGTGTGAGGATGCTTTCCATATTGGCCGGAGTGGGTTCCGTGACGCCATCGGCCATATTTTCGACCATGGCTTGCAGTGCGGAGACAGGAGTGCGCAGCTCATGGCTGACATTGGCGATCATGTCAAGGCGCATCTTATCGGCATGCTCGAGCTCTTCGGCCATTTCGTTGAAGGAGCGCGCCAGCTGTCCCACTTCATCATGCCGGTCGGGATCGATGGTCACCCGCACCGTGTAATCGCCGTCGGCCATTGACTCGGCCACGTCACGCATCTGACGCAGGGGAGCGGTGATGCCACGTGAGAAGAAATAGGTGATGCCCAGGGCCACCACCAAGGTCAATGGCATGGCAATCCAACCGGACCAGCCGTATTTCAGCAGGAACCAGCACATTATGAAAGCGATGGCGGTGGCGCATACTATGAGCGCGCTGAGTTCCAGCTTCAACGAGGAGAACAAATCAACCGGCTTGACGCCTATGACGCCAAGCCGGGATTGCTTGCGTTTCGCAGTCGGTGTCATCACTCGGTCGGAGGTTCGAATGCGTATCCCACGCCGTGCACCGTACGAATCATATCTGCGCCGAGCTTGTGACGCAGCGCCTTGACATGGCTGTCCACGGTTCGCGTGCCGGACGCGTCCACCCAGTCCCATACCTCCTCAAGAAGCTTTTCGCGGGTGAGCACGGACTTCGGTCTGCGCGCCAGTGTGGCAAGCAGATCGAACTCGGTGGGGGTCAGATGCACCTGTTCGCCGTTCAGTGTGACGATGCGTTGCGCCGGATCGATAATCATGGCGCCGAAATCGAGGATCTTCTCGTTCTCGGCGTTCTTGGCGATTACCTTGGCGCGTTCCACACGGCGAAGCAATGCCTTGCAACGGGCGATGAGCTCGCGCATGGAGAATGGCTTGGTCATGTAATCGTCCGCGCCGGCACCCAGCCCTATGACCTTGTCGGTTTCGTCATCGCGTGCGGTGAGGATCAACACCGGCACCGGGCGTTCGGCGACAATGCGCTTGGTTGCCTCGAGCCCATCCATCACCGGCAGCATGATGTCCATGATGACCAGATCCGGTCTGAGCTGCGAGGCCGCCTGCACTGCCGAGGCGCCGTCACCGGCAACGCGTGCGCTCCAGCCTTCGGCGGTGATGCGCTGGGCGATGGCGGTGGCGAGCGTCGGTTCGTCCTCCACCACCAGCACCGTGCGCGCAGCAGTGTTCTGACGTGCTGTGGTATTGAGCATAAACAGTTACCTTTCAGCCTGATGGCTAGTTCAGTCTTCTGGCTTCAAGAATACAACCCCCAATGCAGGTACGGTGATTTTCGCGGAGAACGGGCGGGAATGGTATTCGCCCTTCTCTGCCTCGAACGTGCCGTTGTGGATATCGGACCCTCCGTATTGGGCGTCGTCCGTGGTGAATACCTCTGTCCACTTGCCGCCGGTGGGCAGAGCCACCTGATAATCGGACCATGCCTCTCCGGAGAAGTTGACCACTACGGCCAGAGTCTCCCCCTTGGAGCCGATGCGCAGGAAGCTCAGCGTGTTGTGATCGGCATCGTCACTGGTGAGCCACTGGAAGCCAGCCGGATCGAAATCCTGGCTCCACAGTGCCGGATTCGCCTTGTAGAAGGCATTGAGGTCGCTGACGAAATGCTGAATCTGGCGATGCTCCTGCCAGTTGAGGCAATCCCAGTCGATGGAGGCGTCGTGGTTCCATTCGCCCCATTGCGCCAGCTCATTGCCCATGAAGGACAGCTTCTTGCCCGGGTGTGCCCATTGGTAGGCGAACAGGGAGCGCACGCCGGCCAGTTTCTGCCAGCCGTCGCCCGGCATCTTCCCGTAGACGGAGCCTTTGCCGTAGACCACCTCATCATGGCTGATGGGCAGCACGTAATGCTCCGAATAGGCGTACACCATCGAGAAGGTGATCTCATTGTGATGCCATTTGCGGTTGATAGGCTCCTCATGCAGATACTCAAGGGTGTCGTGCATCCAGCCCATGTTCCATTTGAGCCCGAATCCGATGCCGCCTGCGCTGGTGGGGGCGGTGATGCCCGGCCACGCGGTGGACTCCTCGGCGATCATCATGATGCCGGGGTTGTTCTTGTATGCAGTGGCCGTGGCCTCCTTGAGGAAGTCGATGGCTTCGAGATTTTCGCGTCCGCCATAGATGTTCGGCCTCCACTGACCGGGTTCGCGGCTGTAGTCGAGGTAGAGCATCGAGCTGACGGCATCCACGCGGAGGGCGTCGATGTGCAGTTCCTCCAGCCAGAAGAGGGCGTTGGCCACGAGGTAGTTCCGCACTTCACGGCGGCCGAAGTTGAAGACATAGGTGCCCCAGTCGGGATGCTCGCCGCGCAACGGGTCCGGATCCTCATACAGCGGCGTGCCGTCGAAGCGGCCGAGCGCGAAACCGTCCTTCGGGAAGTGGGCGGGCACCCAGTCCATGATCACGCCGATACCGGCCTGATGGAACTTGTCCACCAGATAGCGGAAATCATCCGGGGAGCCGAGGCGGGAATCCACGGCGTAGTATCCGGTGACCTGGTATCCCCAGGAGCCGGAGAACGGATGCTGGGCGAGGGGCATGAACTCGACATGCGTGTATCCCTCTTGTTTGACGTAGTCTACGAGCTGCTTGGCCAGATCCCGGTATGTCAGTCCTTCCTTCCAGCTGGCGGCATGGACCTCGTAGATGGAGACCGGGCCGCTGGTCGGATCGGAGGCGCGACGCTTGGCCAGCCATGCATCATCGTTCCACTGATAATGCGAGTCGGTCACGATGGATGCCGTGTTCGGCGGAACCTCATGCTGACGCTCCATCGGATCGGCCTTCATCTCCCACTGATGGTTGGCGTTGAGAATCTGGAACTTGTAGCGTTCGCCTGCGCCGATGCCGGGAATGAAGAGCTCCCATACGCCGGAGGAACCCAGCTCACGCATGGCGTGAAGTCGTCCGTTCCAGCCGTTGAAGTCGCCGACCACGCGCACGGCATGCGCATTCGGCGCCCATACGGAGAATGAAGTGCCGACCAGCTGTTCGCCGACGACGCCCCGGGTATCGCCCATCGGGTCGTCATAGCGGAGCACATGGGCGCCCAGCGCCTCCCACAATCGTTCATGGCGACCTTCGCCGAACAGGTAGGTGTCCATGTCGCCGAGCGTGGGCAGATAGCGATAGGGGTCATCGTCGATGACGACCTCGCCGTTCTCCCATTCGGTGCGTATGCGGTAGTCGGGAACTGCCGGATGCTTGGCGTCTCCTGCTGCGGGTAGCGTCACCACGAATACGCCGTTGTGCTCGTGGTGCATGACGTAATCACCGTCCTGGGTGTTGATGGCGACGGTTTTGGCCGAGGGGCGCAGAACACGGATGGTCACGGTGTCGGCATGCTTGCCGATGCCGAGGTGCCCACCGAGAATCTCGTGCGGGTTGTAGAACTCGCCATTGCTCACGGCGTCGAGGTCGCTTTCGGCGACAGGCACGGTGATGGTATCTTCGTTGATCTTGGTTTCAGTATCCATGCCCCCAAAGTCTACGTGTGTCAGCGCGTAAAACGCCGTATTAACGCGGCAAATGCGGCGAAATTCTGCTGTTGCTCGCGTGTCGTACATATTGTGAACGCTATCAGCGTCGCAGTCCATGCCAGATGGCACAATTATTCGAGTTTTTGTGTGTGAGCCGTCAGTTCTCGGAGGATTCATGTCTTATAAAGTCGGCGATATGGTCGTTTATCCACGTCATGGTGCAGCAAAAGTGGAGGCCATCACCGAGCGGACGGTCAAAGGTGTGACCCGTGAATACCTGCAGCTGTCCGTATTGTCTTCTGATGGCCTGGTCATCAATGTGCCGGTCGACAATGCGAAAAAGGTCGGTGTGCGCGACATCGTCTCCGCCTCCGAGGTGGCGAAGGTGTTTGAGATCCTGCGTACGCCGATCATCGAGAAAGAGATGAACTGGTCCCGCCGCTACAAGCTGAACGTCGAGAAGATCGCCACCGGTGATGTCAACAAAATCGCCGAAGTGGTGCGTGACCTTGCGCAGCGTGATGTGGACGAGCATGGTTTGTCCGCCGGCGAGAAGCGAATGCTGACCAAGGCTCGAGCCATCCTGACATCCGAAATCGCCCTTTCCGAAAAGATCGACGAACCGGAGGCGCAGCGTCTGCTCGATGTGAATCTGGGTTACGAGCCTGCACAACCCGGCGATGAGAAGCACCATACCGAGGAGCCTGAGGAGGCTGCTGCTGACACGCTCGCTCGGGTGGCTGCGGAAAAGAAGTCCAAGAAGAAGTAATGACAGCAGCGCCTTGGCCCGTTGATGGGGGCCGGGGCGTTCTGCATATATGAGGCGTTTTGCGTAAGCAAGGCGTTCTCTATAGGGCTCTGTCGGCTTCAGCCATGATGCGTGTGGACAACGATGATGACTGAGGCCACGTCGTGGCGATCGGAGAGATCATATGGATGATGGCATGCTGATAGGCCAAGGGTTCGACGCGCATCGCTTCGCAGTTGCCGGCTCCTCGCGTCCGCTGTGGCTGGCGGGGCTGTTCTGGCCTGTGCCTCAAGGTGTCGATCCCGCCCACTATGAAGGCATCGAAGGCGATTCCGATGGCGATGTCGCCGCCCATGCCCTGATTGATGCGTTGCTTTCCGCAAGTGGTCTTGGCGACATAGGCTCACTGTTCGGTGTGGGGGCAGCCGCTCATGGAGCCGGTATGCATGGTCGTGACATGCTTCACGAGACCGTGGCCTTCATGCGCGCACATGGGTATGAACCATGCTCCGCATCGGTGGCCATCATCGGCAATCGTCCGAAGGTCAGTACCCGTCGCATCGAAGCCGAGACAGTGCTGTCCGAAGCTGTCGGTTGCCGTGTCTCTGTGACTGCCACCACCACCGATCATATGGGCTTCACCGGCCGAGGTGAAGGCATTGCCGCCATCGCCAGCGCTCTGGTCAGATGCGCTGGCGATGAGGGATGATGCGACACCGTTTGCTCGCTGAGCGGGCTGTATAAGGGGTCAGTGTGCTTTGAGGGCGTATGCGGCCCTGGCGATGGCCCAGAACAGGGTGGAAAGCGTCACGATGATGAAGCTCGGGGGAGCGGGGAACATTGCCGAAAGCACCAGTCCAAGCCATATCGAGACCAGGCACAGCAGACTGGCGATGACCATCGCCTTGAACGGCGATCCCGCCAGGATGTTGGCCGTGGCCGCTGGTGTGATGACGAGCGCGAAGATCAGCAATGTCCCCACGGCGGGCACGGCGATGGTGATGACACCAGCCATGATGGCCATGAACGCCACGTTCATCAGTCCGATCGGCACGCCTTTGGCCTGGGCCACCTGCTCGTCGAGCGAGCTGAACAGCAATGGTCGGTAGATGACAGCCAGCAGTATCAGCAGCAATGCGTCGAACACCATGAAACCGATGATCTGATCCTTGGTGATGGTCAGAATCGAACCGAAAAGGATGGATTGCATCTGCTGCGATGCGGAGCTGGACAGTCGGGCGAAGAACAGGCCGAGGCCGGTCGCGAACGCCAGTACCGTACCGGTGGCGATCTCACGCTCGGAGATGCGTTTGCCGAGTGCGCCGATGACGAGTGCGCCGCCTAAGGCGAACACGCCCATGCCCAACGAAACGGGCAGTCCGAACAGCACGGCGCCTGTGGCGCCCGGCAGACCGATGTGGGCGAGCGCATGGGCTGCGAATGTGGAGTGGCGTGCGATGGTGAAATACCCCATCACTCCTGCCGCCAGGGCGATGAACAGGCCGGCGACGAAGGCATTGGTCATGAATGGAGCCGTGAGCGTGCTCATCCAATCGGGGTCGAATGCGAAATTGATATCACCCATCACTTGCCGTCCTTTCCGGCAGCCGAAGCGTCGACTGCCGTTCGATCATGCAGGGAGCCGTGATCATGATGATGCATTTGCGCCACTTCGGTGGCCGTATGCATGTCCTGCATCTGGGTATCCGGCTCATCCGGTGTCGGGGTCACGAACATATCGCCCTGTGGTGTGGTCACTACCTGCACCTGCGTGCCGTACAGATGCGTGAGCAGGTCGGAGTCAAGCACCTTGCCCATATCCGCGTAATGCGGGTGTCCGTCGAGCAGGTAGACTGCGCCGGTCATGATCGGCAACAGCATGTTGAGATCGTGGGCCACCACCTGGATGGTCATGCCCAGTTCTTTGTTGAGGCGCGCGAGCACATGAACGGCGGCCCGCTGGCTGGCTAGGTCGAGATTGGCCAGCGGCTCGTCAAGCATGAGGAGCTGAGGGTCGCTCACCAGCGCTTGCGCTATGGCCACGCGCTGGCGAAGACCGCCTGACAATTCGGAAAGACGGTATTGCGCCTTGTCTGCGATGCCGGTGAATTCCATGGCCTGTCGGGCTTTGTCGCGTTCCTCCCGTGTCACCAGATGGATGCCGAATCGTGTGCCGGTCAGACCGAGCAGTACCGATTGTTCGGCGGTGAGATTGGAATCGACGTTGGAAACATAGCTTTGCGGTACGTATCCGATGCGTTTGTTTGCTTGGCCTGCCGGCTTGCCTAGTACAGTGACGCTGCCGTGGGACAGGGGAAGCAGCCCCAATTCCGCTTTCATCATGGTGGTTTTGCCGGCGCCGTTGGTGCCCACGATGGCTGTGACCGAACCGTAGGGGATGCTGAAGGTGCCGTGTTGCCAGATGACATGGTCGCCACGTGTGATGGCGGCGTCGTCAAAGACGATGCAGTCGGGGTTCTTGCTCATAGCCACTGATTGTGGCAAATGATGCTGACAATCGTTCTCAATTACTGCTTATTCGGGTCGGGTTGGGCGTCGTCGGCTGATGCATCAGCAGAGTTTGCACCATCCTTCGAGATGCCGCTGCCGCCAGCTGCGTCGGATGACGCCTTGCATTCGCGCAGATACGTCGGGGCGTCATCACCGGAATCATTCGATGATTCGCCGTCTGCGGAGGCTGCGCTGCCGTTTGAATCATCGCTGGATGATGTGCCGTTGGAATCGGATTCGGTGGTGTTGGCGCTCCCGGAGTCGGAGCTCGATGCGTCTTCGGAGGAGCCGCCGTCACCGGAGCCGTTTTCAGTGTCAGATTCGCAGCCATAGCTGGGGTCCACGGCGTCGATAATCGTATTGACGAGTTGGTTGATCCAGTCGTTCAGCGCGTTGACGTCCTCGGGCATCTGCTCGGAGATGTCCACCACCGGTACGTCTGCGCGGCCAGCGGTGCCGGTGATCATGTTCGTGGCGTCGCTGGATTCCTGTGTGTTGTTGACGAGCACGTCGGCTTTTCCGTCCTCGAGGAGCTTCTGGAACGATTGCAGGTCGGCTGGGGCGACTTCGCCGCCTGACGCGGTGGATTGCGTATAGCCTTTCGGTGTGATGTCCTCGAACCCCAGATCGGACATCAGGTAATACGCCACGGGTTCCGTCGCCGCGTAGGCGACCTTCTTCGTATGGTGTTTGGTGAAATCATCCACCCATTGCTCCAAGGATTGCTCCCCTTGCTTCCATGTCGCCAGCCGCTGTTCGAAATCCTTCTTCTTGCTTGGAAGGGCCTTGATATACGCCTCGGTGATCGCCTCGGCCATGCCGGTGCGCGCGTCTTTGGAGAACCATAGATGCGGGTTGTCGCCGTCCGTGGCTCCCACCACCGAAGCCGCGGATACCAGGTTCGAACCTTGTCCCAGAGATTTGGTCGCCCAGGAATCATATCCTGCGCCGTTGGCCACCACTACCTGCGCTTTGGACAACTTGGCCACGTCGGAGGTCTTCGGCTCGAAATCATGCGCATCGACGTTGGTGGAATTCACGATGGAGGTGACCTTCACGTCATCGCCGCCGAGCTCGGCGGCCAGCGAACCCCACTGGTTGATGGACGACACCACGGTGATCGGTCCTGTCGCCTGTTTGTCGATGTCGGTGGATGAATCGCCGGAACCGGGGGCCGCAGACGGTTGCGAACCGCATGCTGCTGCAGCCAACAGCATGACGGCGCTGATGCCTGCTGCCGCGTATCGCGTAAGTCGTGCGAATCGAGTCCCCATAACGCGCCTTCTTTTCGTGCGTGGACGATACATGTATGACTTGTTTCAACGATAGCCTATCGTTTCGATACAGTTCATTTATTCACCGAAATAATCGTGGAAGGGCTTCAGATGACTATGAGGATCGACGGCAAGAAGGTCGCTGGCGAAATCAAGGCCGATCTTTCGAAGCGTGTCGCGCGACTTGCGGCGCAGGGTGTGGTTCCCGGACTCGGCACCGTGCTGGTGGGGGAGGATCCCGGGTCGGTCAAATACGTGGCCGGCAAGCATGCGGATTGTCAGGAAATCGGTATCCGTTCGGTACGGAAGGACCTGCCGGCCGACGCCGATTTCGATCAGATCGCGGCAGCGGTCAGGGAACTCAACGCCGACCCGGCGTGCAACGGTTTCATTGTTCAGCTTCCACTGCCCAAGGGCATTGATGAGAACGCCATCATCGACATGATCGATCCGGCCAAGGATGCGGACGGCATGCACCCGTACAACCTGGGTGAGCTTGTGCTGCATGTCCGCAGCGAAATCACCACGCCGTTGCCCTGCACGCCGCGAGGCGTCATCGAATTGCTGAAGGCCTATGACATCGACCTCAACGGCAAGGAGGTGTGCGTGCTGGGGCGAGGCATCACCATCGGGCGCACCATCGGACTGATGCTGACGCGCAATGCGGTGAACGCCACGGTGACGCTGTGCCATACCGGCACCAAGGACGTGGCCGACCACATGAGGCGTGCCGACGTGATTGTGGCGGCCATGGGACAGGCCGGTTTTGTCACTCCCGACAAGATAAAGGAGGGGGCGGTGCTGGTCGACGTCGGCGTCAGTCGCGTCTTCGACGAGGAAGCCGGTCGATACCGCATCAAGGGCGACGTGGACCCCGCATGCTATGAGAAGGCTTCCGCCTACACGCCCAACCCCGGTGGTGTGGGCCCCATGACCCGCGCGATGCTGCTCGCCAACGTGGTGGAAATGGCAGAGCGCTCCCTATAGCTGAGAAATGACCTTGTGCAGGCTGTGATGTTCTGTTGCCGGGAGCGCTCCAGGCCGCTCGGGCCAAGCTTTACGCCCGGCAACAGAACATCCCAACCTCACGGTCAACGCGCCCAATACTGCGACACGCTTGATACTATCGAGGATTTTTGGCTAGAGATGCCTGTACTCTGAACATTTGTATGTCTGTAAAGGCGTGCGAATAACTGAATATCGAGTAACTATCCATCCATTCTATGAGAAACCATTAATTACATGGCAGAGAACAACACTGAAGTCACCAAGGTCGCCATCAACGACATCGGCACCGAAGAGGACTTCATCAAGGCAGTCGATTCCACCATCAAGAACTTCGACGATGGTGATCTGGTCGAAGGTACCGTCGTCAAGATCGATCACGACGAGGTCCTCCTGGATATCGGCTACAAGACCGAGGGTGTGATTCCCTCCCGCGAACTTTCCATCAAGAAGGACGTTGATCCTGACGAAGTCGTCGAGGTCGGCGACCAGATTGAGGCCCTTGTCGTCACCAAGGAAGACAAGGAAGGCCGTCTGATTCTTTCTAAGAAGCGTGCTCAGTACGAGCGTGCCTGGGGCGACATCGAGAAGATCAAGGAAGCTGACGGCGTTGTTGAGGGCACCGTCATCGAAGCCGTCAAGGGCGGCCTTATCGTGGACATCGGTCTGCGTGGCTTCCTGCCGGCCTCCCTGGTCGAGATGCGTCGCGTCCGCGACCTGTCCCCGTACATCGGTCAGAAGATCAAGGCCAAGATCCTCGAGCTCGACAAGAACCGCAACAACGTGGTGCTCTCCCGTCGCCAGTACCTCGAGGAGACCCAGTCCGAAGTTCGCGAGACCTTCCTGTCCCAGCTCAAGAAGGGCCAGATCCGTGAGGGCGTGGTGTCCTCCATCGTCAACTTCGGCGCCTTCGTCGATCTGGGCGGTGTTGACGGCCTGATCCACGTTTCCGAGCTGTCTTGGAAGCACATCGACCACCCGTCCGAGGTCGTCAAGGTCGGCGACAAGGTCACCGTCGAGGTGCTCGACGTCGATCTCGATCGTGAGCGCATCTCCCTGTCCCTCAAGGCCACTCAGGAAGACCCGTGGCAGCGCTTCGCACGCACCCACGTTCCTGGCCAGATCGTCAAGGGCAAGGTCACCAAGATCGTCCAGTTCGGTGTCTTCATCTCCGTCGAGGACGGCATCGAGGGCCTGGTGCACATCTCCGAGCTCGCCAACCGTCACGTCGAGAACCCGGAGACCGTGGTCAAGCCGGGCGAGACCGTGTTCGTCAAGGTGATCGACGTCGATCTCGATCGTCGCCGCATCTCCCTGTCCCTCAAGCAGGCCAACGACTCCGTCGACCCGGCTTCCGAGGACTTCGATCCGGCCATCTACGGCATGCCGGCCGAGTACGACGAGCAGGGCAACTACAAGTACCCTGAAGGCTTCGACCCGAACACCAACGAGTGGATCGCCGGTTACGAGAAGCAGCGCGAGGAATGGGAATCCCAGTATGCTGCCGCCCACGAGCTCTGGGAGGAGCACAAGGAGTTCGTGGCCAAGGAACTGGCCAACGCTGCCGAGTCCGCTGCCGCCGACGGTCAGGGCCAGAAGGAAGAGAAGCCGGTCGAGGAGACCTCCAACTACTCTTCCGCCGCTCCGGCCACCGGTACGCTCGCTGATTCCGACCAGCTCGCCGCCCTGCGCGACCAGCTGCTTGGCAAGTGAGTTCGCTTTACAGCAAGGCTGCTAGCGCCTAGCTCATAAGGAAGCCCGACCCATAGTGGTCGGGTTTTCTTGTATGTGCCCGCTCGCACGTCCCACACGTTTGGCTGCAGGAGCCTTCACACTTCTCATGCGCATGGATGTTTCACCGTGCATGGATTCTCCCATCGTGGCCCCGGAATAGTGCATCGCGTATTAGCATAGCGTCTATGAGAATAGGATTGACTGGTGGCATCGCGGCGGGCAAAAGCACCGTGGCCGCGAGGCTGAGCGAACTGGGTGCATTGCTTATCGACTACGATGCGCTGGCCCATGACGTGGTCAGACCAGGGGGAGTGGCATTGCCTCGTATCGAGGTGGAGTTCGGTTCGGCTGTTTTGAACGCGGACGGCACTTTGAACCGTTCCTGGATGGCTGACCATGTGTTCGGCAAGGATGCTCAGCCGGATGCCCGCGCTCGTCTGGACGCCATCGAGCATCCCCTGATTTATGCTGAAGCCTCGCTTGCCGAACAGCTGCACCCAGAGGCGCGAATTATCGTGCATGATGTGCCGTTGCTCGCAGAGGTGATCGACACCATTCCGTTCAGCTTCGACCACATCATCACCGTGGAAGCGCCGGTCTGTCTGCGCCTTGAACGTATGACCGAGGAACGAGGCATGAGCCTAGAACAGGCAGAGGCGCGCATCCGTCACCAGTCCAGTGAGGAAGAGCGACGTGCGATCGCGGACATCGTCATCGACTCCGTCCAGCCGATGGCAAGGATGATGGATCAGGTCAATGAGGTATATCAAGGTTTCCTTGCAGAATTGGATGGAGCGGCTGCATAGCCCCTTGTCGATCTTGACTGTCGGACGGTGTCGAATAGTCGCCGATGCGCATGCTTGCGTATGATATGGCCTCATGGGATTCAATATCGAGCGTGCCGACAGGCCTTTCGTCGTCAAATCACCCTACAAGCCCGCGGGCGATCAGCCCCAAGCCATCGAGGAATTGGCTGAGCGCATTGAAAACGGTGAGAACGACGTCGTGCTCATGGGCGCCACCGGTACCGGCAAGACCGCCACGACCGCATGGCTGATTGAGCGACTGCAACGCCCGACCCTTATCATCGAGCCGAACAAGACGCTCGCCGCCCAGCTATGCGCGGAGTTCCGTGAGCTTATGCCGGACAACGCAGTCAGCTATTTCGTCTCCTACTACGATTATTACCAGCCGGAAGCCTATATTCCCCAGACCGATACCTACATTGAAAAGGACTCCAACATCAATGATGATGTGGAACGCCTGCGTCATCAGGCCACTGCGAACCTGCTGACCCGCCGTGACTGCGTGGTGGTGGCCACGGTTTCCTGCATCTATGGCCTTGGTACGCCCGAGGAATATGCCGGGCGCATGCTGCTGCTCAAGGTCGGGCAGGAGATCAATCGCGATGATCTGCTGCGCAGATTCGTCGCCATGCAATACAAGCGTAACGACATTGCGTTCACGCGTGGCACCTTCCGTGTGCGAGGTGATACCGTCGAGATCATCCCTGTCTATGAGGAGCTGGCGGTCCGCATCGAATTCTTCGGCGATGAGATCGACCGCATCTCCACGCTGCACCCCCTGACCGGCGATGAGATAGCCGAAGAACAGGAAGTGCACATCTTCCCGGCATCCCACTATGTCGCAGGACCGGAACGCATGGAGCGTGCGCTGAAGACCATCCGTGAGGAACTGGATGAGCGTCTGGCCGAACTGCACAAGCAGGGCAAGGAACTGGAGGCGCAGCGTCTCAACATGCGCACTACGTATGACCTGGAAATGCTGACACAGGTGGGCGTCTGTTCGGGAGTAGAAAACTACTCAAGACATTTCGACGGGCGCGCCCCGGGCACGCCGCCGCATACCCTGCTGGATTTCTTCCCCGATGATTTCCTGCTGGTCATCGACGAATCCCATGTCACCGTCCCGCAGATTGGAGCGATGTACGAAGGGGATGCGTCACGTAAACGCACGCTGGTGGAACATGGGTTCCGCTTGCCTTCGGCCATGGACAACCGGCCTCTGAAATGGCCGGAATTCCTCGATCGCGTCGGTCAGACGGTCTATCTGTCGGCGACGCCCGGTGATTATGAGCTCGGGCTTTCCGATGGCGTGGTGGAACAGATCATCCGTCCGACCGGATTGCTGGATCCCAAGATCGATGTGCGCCCAGTGGAAGGACAGATCGACGATCTGCTGGCGGAGATCAAGGACCGCGTGGCGAGGAACGAGCGCGCCCTGGTCACCACCCTGACCAAGAAAATGGCCGAGGACCTGACAGATTACCTATTGGAACGCGGCATCAAAGTGGAGTATCTGCATTCGGACGTCGATACTCTGCGCCGCGTGGAGCTGCTGCGCATGCTGCGCGAAGGCAAGATCGATGTCATCGTCGGCATCAACTTGCTGAGGGAGGGCCTCGACCTGCCCGAGGTCTCGTTGGTGGCGATTCTGGATGCCGACAAGGAAGGGTTCCTGCGTTCCTACCGTTCCCTGATTCAGACCATAGGACGTGCCGCGCGTAACGTATCCGGCACCGTGATCATGTACGCCGACGAGACCACCGACGCCATGCGCAAGGCCATTGACGAAACCGACCGTCGTCGTGCCAAGCAGATCGCCTACAACAAGGCTCACGGCATCGATCCGAAGCCGCTGATCAAGAAGATCAGTGATGTCAACGACATGCTCGCCAAAGAGGATGTGGATACGCAGACGCTGCTTGAAGGCGGGTACCGCAATGCCGGCAAGGCAGGCAATACGCATCTCGGTGTGCCGACCATGAATGCCGAAGAGGCGGATAAGCGGCATGAGGAGATCCTCAAGGCCGGATTGCCGGCCCAGGATCTTGCCGATTTGATTCGCCAGCTTTCCGAACAGATGCACACCGCCGCCGAACAGCTGCAGTTCGAGCTCGCCGCGCGCCTGCGCGATGAGATCCGCGACCTCAAAAAGGAACTGCGTCAGATGACGGAGGCGAATAAGTGAGCCTCCGTAGCAGCGAGCAGCGGTAGCGTCGCGAGCGTCGCACGAGTTGCGGAGGCGAATAAGTGAGCCTCCGTGGCTGAGCCGTGAAGAAAACGCCAGAGGCGTTTTTAGGCGAAGGCGAACGACAGTGAGCTGATGTATGGTCAACCGAAGGTTGGCGTTTTTTGCGGGGCGTGAGCGG